>DAHVFI010000279.1 GCA_027317045.1 Gammaproteobacteria bacterium | reverse complement strand
CGGCATCCAAAGTACCTACGCCTGAAAAGGCAGCGGCCGGGAGCGCCAGCGCGGCTGTGACCAACGCCAATACTGCACCGACCGCGGCTCCCGCTGCCGGTACGCACAGGGGGAAGCCGTGATGTCGCTGCATCGTTCTCTCGTTAGTTTCATCATCGCCGTCGGCCTATTGATACTCATCAGCCAAAGCGTAAGCATTGTTCGGCAAGGTCAGATGGGCGTGCGCTTGCGCGCCGGCACGGTGAGCGCAACCGGCCTCAAGCCCGGCCTGCATTTCAGGTTGCCTTTCATCGGCCAGATTCTGGGGTTGCACGATCACTGGATCACCCTGGACAGCGGGCATCAGAACGGCGGCCGTTTGAAACTGGTAAGCGCGGACGGCAAGAGCCTGGAAGCGGGCTATGCTGCGGTATGGCGCGTCAGCGATGCCACCGCCTTTTGCCATGCCACCGGCTGCGACGAAAGCAGCGGCGCGCGCCGCATCAACGAGGCACTCACGCCAATGCTGAATAAGCTGTTCGCCGCACATACTGCCGCCGAATTGCTGGTGGACAAGAATGACGCACTGACCGGGGGCTTGCCCGCCCGCCTTGACTCACACTTGCAGGCGCTTGGCGTGACGGTACGGGCGGTTTACATTACGGCGCTCAGCCTGCCGCAGGAGCAACTGTCCACAATATACGAGCGCATGCGTTCAGCCCAATCCGATAACGCCGCGCAGATCCGTGTTCAGGGCACCGCCAGCGCCGATGCCATTCGGGCCAGGGCGGATCAGCAGCGGGCGCTGATGCTTGCGCAGGCGGACATCCAGGCGCAGAAAATTCGCGGCCAGGCGGACGCGGATGCCGCGGCGATTTATGCGCATGCCTATCAGCAGGATCCGGAGTTCTTCCGTTTCTATCTGAGGCTGCAGGCCTACCGGCGCACCCTCAAGAAGAATAACAGCGTGATCGTGCTGGGGCCGGATAGCGGGTTCCTGAGGTACTTCGACGGACTTGAGGCGGCGGTCAAACGACACCACTGATAGGGGGATTGTGCATGTGGCTGGCGTTATTGACTGCGATTGGCCTGATGCTGGTAATAGAAGGCATCCTGCCGTTCCTCAATCCGCGCAGCTTCCGGCAGGCTTTGGCGGCGGTCGCTCAGGCCAATGACCGGGTACTGCGTATTGCCGGTCTGGCGAGCATGATCGTGGGCGTTATTCTGCTGTATCTGGCGCGCAATCTGTTCTGATGGAATCGGGGAGTAGCGGGTGAGCAAAACGGGCAAGAACCTCATCGTCATCGGCACCCAGTGGGGCGACGAGGGCAAAGGCAAGGTGGTGGATTGGCTTACGGACCGGGTGGCGGCGGTGGTGCGCTTCCAGGGCGGACACAATGCCGGTCACACGCTGGTGATCAACGGCGAGAAGACCATCCTCAAGCTGATTCCTTCCGGGGTGTTGCGCGCTAACGTGCAGTGCCTCATCGGCAACGGTGTGGTGCTGTCGCCCACGGCACTGCTGGAAGAAATCAACATGCTGGAAGCCAAGGGTGTGCCGGCGCGCGAGCGCCTGAAGATATCGCCGGCTTGTCCGCTGATCCTGCCGTCCCATGTGGCGCTGGATAAGGCGCGTGAACAGGCCAAGGGCGCCGGCAAGATCGGCACCACCGGCCGCGGCATCGGTCCGGCCTATGAAGACAAGATCGCGCGCCGCGCGGTGCGCGTGGCTGATCTTTTCCACCGCGAGCGCTTCGCCGCCAAACTGGGTGAAGTGCTGGATTACCACAATTTCATCCTCAAGAACTATTTCCACGCGGAGCCGGTGGCCTTCCAGAAAACCCTGGAGGATTATCTGGCGTTGGTGCCGGTGCTGGAACCCATGATCGTGGATATCACGCCTTTGTTGGACGCGCTGCGCCGGCGCGGCGAAAATATGCTGTTCGAAGGCGCCCAGGGCGCGTTGCTGGACGTGGATCAC
Organism: Gammaproteobacteria bacterium; assembly: GCA_027317045.1. Taxonomy (GTDB): domain Bacteria; phylum Pseudomonadota; class Gammaproteobacteria; order Natronospirales; family REEB76; genus REEB76. The sequence goes on along the minus strand of DAHVFI010000279.1, from coordinate 4,719 downwards.
GGCACCTATCCTTACGTCACCTCATCCAACACCACCGCCGGCGGTGCGGCCACCGGCACCGGTCTGGGACCGCTGTATTTCGATCAGGTGCTGGGTATCGTCAAGGCCTACACCACGCGCGTAGGCGAGGGCCCGATGCCCACGGAATTGTTCGACGCCATGGGCGAGCATCTGGCGCGCCGCGGCCATGAATTCGGCTCGGTCACCGGCCAGCCGCGCCGCTGCGGCTGGTTCGACGTGGTGGCGCTGAAGCGTTCAATCATCAACAACAGTGTCACGAGTTTATGTATCACCAAGCTGGATGTGCTGGACGGCCTCGATAGCATCCGTATCTGCGTGGCCTACAAGACATCAAAGGGCGAGGTTACCGTTGCCTCCATGGGTGCGGAAAGCTTCGCGGAGTCGGAGCCGGTGTATGTGGACATGCCCGGCTGGAAAACGTCCACGGTCGGGCTCACGCAATACAGGGAATTGCCGGAAAACGCCCGCGCCTATCTCAAGAAGATCGAGGAACTCATGGGCGTGCCGCTGGATATCATCTCCACCGGCCCGGACCGCGCCCAGACCATCGTATTGAAACATCCGTTTGATTGAGTATCAGTAAAGATAAACGCACAGTGTGGTGTGCTGCATCTCAAATTATTGAATGCAGCATCTGAGCATGAACTGAATGGTTGGTGCCCAGGAGAGGACTCGAACCTCCACGGTGTTACCCGCTAGTACCTGAAACTAGTGCGTCTACCAATTCCGCCACCTGGGCAGGGGCAGGCCAAATACAGCCAATTTGGGAGGGCGGCACTTTACCGACAGCGTCCCATTGTGTCAATGTCACGCTTTACCTAAGTCACTCATTGCATGAAGAAAAAACCAAAATCACAAAAAGCGGCGCGCCGCCCCCACGATCCCTATGCGGAACGCGAGGCGCAGAAGTACGCACGTCCCATCCCCAGCCGCGAAGCGATCCTGCATTGGCTGGAAAAGGCGGGTAAACCACTGCGCTTCGAGCGGCTCTCGCAGGATCTGCATCTCCAGCATACCGACGAACTCGAAGCCCTGAGCCGGCGACTGGCGGCCATGCTGCGGGACGGCCAATTGGTGCAGAACCGCCGTGACGAATACTGCCTGGTGAAACTCCTGCCGCTGGTGGCGGGCACGGTCATCGGCCACCGGGACGGCTTCGGATTTCTGAAGCCCGACGAAGGCGGCGATGACGTGTTTCTGCCGCCGCGCCAGATGCGCACGCTCATGCACGGCGATCGGGCGCTGGTAAGGGTGCAGGGACGGGATGCGCGCGGCCGCACGGAAGGTTCATTGGTGGACGTGCTGGAGCGCAACACCCACGAAGTGGCGGGGCGTTACGTGGAAGAGCATGGCGTGAGCTTCGTGCAGCCGGACAATTCGCGCATCGCCCACACGGTACTGGTGCCCATCACGGAGCGCAACGGCGCCCGTCCCGGCCAGATGGTGGTGGTGGAACTTACGCAACAGCCGGACAAACAAAGTGAACCCATCGGCCGGGTGACACGCATCCTGGGTGAGCGTCATGCGCCGGGCATGGAGGTGGAGCTGGCGGTGCACGCCCATGGATTGCCGCATGACTGGCCGGTGGATGTGCAGCGGGAAATGCGTGCCTTTGATGAATCGGTACCGGAAGCCTCAAAGCAGGGGCGCCTGGATCTGCGCAGCACGCCGCTGGTGACCATCGACGGCGAAGATGCGCGCGATTTCGACGATGCCGTCTATTGCGAACGCAGGGGCGATAGCTTCCGTTTGCTGGTAGCCATCGCCGATGTTTCTCATTACGTGCAGCCCGGCAGCGCGCTGGATCTGGAAGCGCGTAATCGCGGTACTTCGGTGTATTTCCCGGACCGTGTGATTCCCATGCTGCCGGAAGTGCTTTCCAACGGCCTGTGTTCCATCAATCCGATGGTGGATCGTCTCTGCATGGTTTGTGAAATGCAGATAAGCGCGGAAGGCCATATCAGCCGCGCGCATTTTCACGAAGGCTTGATGCATTCGGCGGCGCGCTTTACCTATACACAGGTGGCCGGCATCCTGGTGGATAAGGATGAAAAACTGCGACGCGAGTATGCGCAGCTGTTGCCTCACCTTGAGAACCTGTATAGCGTTTATCATGCCTTGGCCAAAGCACGGGCCAAGCGCGGCGCCATTGATTTCGACAGTACCGAGACGCGCGTGATCTTCGGCGAGGATCGCAAGGTCGCCGCCATCAAACCGTTGGTGCGCAACGACGCTCACAGGCTGATCGAAGAGTGCATGATTGCCGCCAATGTTGAAACGGCGCGCTTTCTGGAGAAACACCAGATACCCACGCTCTTCCGTGTGCACGCCGGTCCGGAGGTGGATGGCCTCAAGGAAGTGCGCCTGTTTCTCGGTAGCCTTGGTCTTTCCCTGGGTGGTGGTCAGAAGCCCGAAGCCACGCACTATGCGAAGCTGCTGGAAAAAGTGAAGGCGCGGCCGGACAAGGCCCTTATCCAAACGGTGCTGCTGCGCTCTTTGTCGCAAGCCGTGTACAGCCCCGGCAATGTCGGCCATTTCGGCCTAGCCCTGGGCCATTATGCGCATTTCACCTCACCTATCCGGCGCTATCCGGACCTGCTGGTGCACCGCGCCATCCGGCATGTGCTGCAGGGCGGCAGCGCCAGGAATTTCCATTATTCCGTGACGCAGATGGAGAACCTGGGCAGTCATTGTTCCATGACCGAGCGGCGTGCCGACGAAGCCGCCCGCGATGCCACGGATTGGCTCAAGGCGGAATACATGCAAGACAAAGTGGGCGAAGAGTTCGAAGGCTTTATTACCAGCGTGCTGCCCTTCGGTTTGTTCGTGCAATTGAAGGAGCTATATGTGGAAGGTTTGATCCACGTGACTTCCCTGCCCAGCGATTATTATTCCCATGACGCGGCTGGCCATCGCATGATCGGCGAGCGCTCTGGCCGCATCTACCGTTTGACGGACCCCATCCGTGTGCGTGTCAGCAATGTGAATTTGGAAGAACACAAGATTGATTTCGAACCGGTCACCGCGACGCATGCAACACGCAGTCAGCGGCCGGTGGCACGTCATTCCAAAAAATCCCGGCGCAAGAAACGCTGAACATGGGCGGCGAAAACCTCGTGTATGGGTTGCATGCGGTCATGGCGCTGTTCGAGCGCCACCGGCCGGTGCGGCAGTTATGGGTGCAGGACAGCCGCCAGGATGCGCGTCTGGATGGATTGCTGGCCAAGGCCGCCGAACAGGGCGTCCCGGTGCAGCGTGTAGCGCGCGATAAACTCGATAAACTCACGGCCGATGGCCGGCATCAGGGGGTGGTGGCGGACGCGGGGGCCGTACAGGCGGGTGACGAGCACGATCTCGAGGCCTTTTTGACCACACTCACATCACCGGCGTTTTTTTTGGTGCTGGACGGCGTGCAGGATCCTCATAATCTGGGTGCTTGTCTGCGCAGCGCCAACGCCGCCGGCGTGCAAGCGGTGATTGCGCCCAAGGACCGGGCGGCGGAGCTGACGCCGGCGGTGCGCAAGGCGGCGGCCGGTGCGGCGGAGATGATTCCGTTTTTCCAGGTGACCAACCTGGCGCGCACCTTGCGCTGGCTCAAGCAACAAAATATCTGGCTGGTGGGCCTGGCGGGCGAGGCGCGTGAAACGCTGTATGAACTGGATCTCAAGGGACCGCTGGCGCTGGTGTTGGGCGCCGAGGGCTCGGGACTTAGGCGTCTGAGCAAGGCGGAATGCGATTTTCTCGCTTGCATCCCCATGGCAGGCGGCGTGGAGAGCCTGAATGTTTCCGTGGCTACCGGGGTGGCGTTGTTTGAGGCCGTCAGGCAGCGCGGCATTCAAAAGTGATTTTTGTGTGGCCCGCGGCCGCGAGCTGTATCAAGATAGCGGGGTTTCGTCCCCGCACGACGAGGCACTTTCCTTGTGCGAACAAGTAAAGTACCCAAAGGAAATCGCCCGGAGAGCGGGCCGCCGGTGACGACGGCTGCCTTGCGCGCTTCGCACGTTAGGGGTTTTGCAGGCGGCCCGTCCTGGCCCGCTGCGAAGGCTCGCCATCCCTGGCTTCGCCCGCTTCGCGGCCTGATCCTCGCGCGCTCCAGTGCTCAGCCCACTCTACGGGTACAGGAAACAAGCGCGCACCATCGGGCATATCTTGCTCTTAGACCTTTTGGGCTCCGCAGAGCCTTGCAGACATGTAAATCGAGTTGAGGCGATAGTGTGTAGGGTGCGTTTGCGCACCATCTTTGTTTAATCTTATCTCCCTTTGAGGGAGACGACTGCATGGATGCAAGAGCTAGAGCAACGCCGGGAGCAGTTGCCGTGGGTGGAGGTGAGGGAAATAAAAATTTCCGGTGCGCAAGCGCACCCTACTTCAAACAGATTTGCCGAAAATGTAGGTCGAGTTGAGGCAATGGCCGAAACCCGACAAATATTCGAACAATATTGTCGGGGTTCGCTTCGCCCACTCCAACCTACATGCCGGTGTTAAGCGCGGTTGCCGCCGTCGCGTTCGGCAATGTCCCGTCCGGCGCGGGCAGTCCCACCGTTTTGCAGAACGCCGCGAAGCGCGGGTCGCCCTTGTAGCGCAGTAACAAGGGGTCGTAATGCAGTTGCTGGATGCCGGCGTCGCGATTGGCCCAAGCGCGGTCCAGCCATTTGAATGTGTTGTCCGGATCGCGGCGCACCGCATACACCTCGGCGA
>DAHVFI010000242.1 GCA_027317045.1 Gammaproteobacteria bacterium | reverse complement strand
TACCGCAGGTTACCCCGCCTTCCGCCTTGGCCAGTTCCGAAGCATCCACAGTGCGCACTTTGATGCCCTGTGCTTCCAACCGCTGTCGCGTTTTTGGAAATGCCTCGGGATAAACCAGGGTTTTGCCGATGCGCACCGCATTGGCAGCAAACGGTTCCGTTGGCGCTATGTCAATAAACCGCAGCGGTCCAAAGGCTGCCGGATCAACCCACTGGCGGTTGATCAGCAGCGTGTCTTCGGTGACCTGGGTCACTGCACTTTTGAGATGCAGGCAATCATGCAATGTGACGGCTGTCGCGGTATATCCGAACGCCGAGACGACTTTGCGTAATTGTTCGATGCCCTCTGCATTGCTGCGTTGTGACAGCCCTACAAATAAAATCTTGCCGACTTGCAATACATCGCCACCATCCAGCGTGCCGAGTGGTTCGATATAAAACAGTTTGCGGTATTGTTTCAGGACGTTCGCGACTGAGGTGGTTTCAGCGCGCCGGGATTCCGCACCCGGCCGCGTGATCACCGCCAGCTCTTCCAGCACTAACGCGGTATCCTCCACGAACACGGAATCTGGCAACTCCGGTTCCGCTGGCAATTGCTGGAGTTTGCATCCCAATTCCAGTAATAAATCTTCATAGTGTTGATGCTGCGCCCGGGCGCGCTCTAAATTGATGGGTTCGCGGGCCAGATGCGTCAGCTCACATTCGGTGATGCGTGCACTGACTTCGCGTGTAACGGCAATCAACATGGATTTATGCCCCGGTTGCAATTGATCATCGGTGAATTTACCCAACCCCGCATCTGGTCTCTCTGTCCAGCTTTGCAAAGGATAGTATCTTGATAGAAGCTATCTCAAAAACCCCTCTCCCGGAGGGCAAGGGAATTAAGCGGTTATAGATATTTTTGAGGCCACTTGCAGATATCAGAGGATCCGCCGCGATGGCAATGATCAACTGTATGGGATGTGGCGGTTCATTCGCCGACATCAAAGGCCCGACCCACCGTTATATGGAATCCTGCCCGGGCTGCTGGGCGGCCTACGGTGAGGTGCTGGCGCGTGAATACAGCGACCAAGCCTATTTCCAGGTGCACAGGCTCACAGTCGATTCCTATGCGGTGCAGCATCCGGGGCAACCCTCGGCGCAGAGCATCCAGTCCGTGGCTGTACATCTTATCCGGCTGTGTTTGTTACTGGAGCGGGGTTTGGATATGCCGCACGCCAATGCCGTCATGCTGGCGGCGGTCAAAAGTAAGGGAAGTTATACATGGTTGGTGCCGCCGCCTTCGCTGGGGTCGATAACGGTTGCCGATGTGCATCGCGCCAAGGACGCAGAAGAACACAAACGGCTGGTGCGTGGCTGGGCAGCCTCGGCATGGTCTGCGTGGTCGCCGCATCATGCCACCATCCAAAACTGGCTGCCGCCGGGAATCTAGCCCTCTGCGGTTCTGGCATTCAGCCTCAGACCCCAGATTCAAGTTACGGTCGAAACACACTGCGTGTCGGCGTCAGACTTCCGGTGCTCATTCATCGGCAAAACCCTCCAGGAAAAACCGAGTTTCACCCTGACCCGGGACTACCTCATTTCAGAATGCCGGCCGCTGATTGAAACTCCGACTCGGTTTAGTGACCGATATCCAGCGCCTTCAGGGTCTGGGGATCCGGCATGCCGGTGACTTTAAGCTCCTGAGCCTTCTGGAATGTGCGGAAGGCGTCAATTGTTTTCTTGCCGTAGATCCCCGTCCGAATGCGGGCACCGTGACTACTGAGCGTCTTCTGAGCCTGCTTGACCCAGGTCTTGTTATGCATCATTTTCATCATGTTGTTCTTCATCCCGCCGGCCATACCCATCTTTGTGGGCATGGCGCCTGGTTGCCGGCAGCGAAGGTGGGCGGCAGCGCCAATGTCATCCCAAGCAGTGCATTCAATAGTAATGCAGAAACAGGTGCAAACGTTTGCAGCGATACTTCATATAAAGATCGTCCACGTTTTAACAGTTGTCATCTCATATAAAACCAATTCGAATTCAGACGGCGCAACAGGTGCCTTTCACGACCTCTTTGGCATTCTGGTACAGCGCAAACACCAAAATGGCCGTGGCCACGGTAAAGAACAGCCATTCATGGGTGGCCAGGAACCCCTGTACAGCCCCACCCGCTCCTCCCGCCAGCGCCGGAATGAAGCCGGCGAGAAAGCTGAAGACGATCGGCAGGATCGGCGAACAGCAGAGCAATGGCGTAACCAGACTGATGACCAGTCCGCCGGTGGCCGTGCCGGCACCGCCGCGGGCCTTATACCCGCGTCGCAGCAGATACACCGTCATCGGCATCAGCACACCCAGCAGTGCAGCCATGAGCACAGACCACCCCGCAAGCTCAGGGGTCACGAATGCGAACGCCCTGAAACCCACTACTCCGCCGGTAAAGGTCGCGGGTAATGTCATGAGATAAATGACGAGGAACACCGCAAAACTCACGATGCCGATGATCCAGGCGACACGGGATGAAAAAACTTCGCGGACAGCGGGTAACAGATTTTTCATGGGAAAGGCCTCATTTCCGGATACAGCGTCATTTCCTGGCGAATGCCAGAATCTGGTCCATGCTGGCGGACGGAGCGCTTCCCACCGTCTCGACTTTTCCATCCGCACCGATGAGGTAGTAGATATCGGGGTACGACTTTGTGTTGTAAACCGCCGCCAATTTCTGGGTAGCGCTACCGATGGTCCAATTGGGTGCAACTTTCGCAGCCTGGGCGTACTGGTTCATCAGTGCCTGCATGGACGGGCCGGAATAGCCGCCATTCCGGTAGTTCTCCAGCACGATCAGATGCACGCGGCCGGCGGCAAGTGCTTTCCGTTCCTGTGCGAGTGCCGCGAGACCGGCCTGGCAACTGGGGCACCAAGTGGAGAACAGCCACAGCATCACCTTCTGCCCGTGATAGGTATTCAGTGACAGGCTTTTGCCCTGGCTCAGGAACGTGACGGCGGGTGCCGTGGTTCCGGTTTTGGGATTGGCGTAGGCAAAAGTGGGTATCAAGGCAGCCAGCAACAGGGTCAAACAGAGGATTGATGCGGACAAGCGGCGTGAATTGATCATAATCGTGCTCCATGTGCAAAGAACGGGTTTTACCGGTCATTCGGCGGACGCACCCGCGCGATGATCTGCAATCCTGGGATATCTTAAAGCCTTCACCTATGTGTAAGGTCAAGAGGGATCGGAGAGGTTGCCAGATGGCCGGAACTTTGCCGCGGTGGGCCCGTCAGCGCGGAGCGGGCAACTCCCCAAGGCAAGGCGGGGCTTGCAGAAACGACCCAGCGCATTGACTGCAAAGGGCATAGCAGAACTCAATCCCCACACTGCGCCTGGTACCGAGTGGCTTGACATGGAGTTAACTCCATCATCTAGCATTGTCTTCAATGCCGATAGCTGATCACTGGAGACAGCCCACATGAGTACCGCCCACGCCTTGTCCGAAACGATTCGCCCCTGGAGTGATGAACCTACTGGCCGCGCGGATCGCCGCCGTGTGCGCGCCCATATCGGCGGGCTACATTGCTCGCTGTGCACCGGCACCATCGAAAAGGCGCTCGGGCGGCGCGCTGGCGTGTACAAGGTGGCGGTCAGTCTGACCCACGAGCAGGCGCTGGTGGAATACGATCCGGGCCAGACCCGAGCCGACGCGTTGATGCGCACGCTCACCGACATCGGCTACACGCTCTCCGACCCGCGCAAGGTGGAACCGTTCGAGGCCCAGGAACGGGCGCTGGCGCGCGAGCGCAACCGCTTCCTGGGAGCGCTGGTATTGAGCCTGACCGCGATCGGGCTGATCGCCAACCCCGTCAGCGGTTGGGCGCTCGGCTTCTCGGCTTTCGTGGTCGTGAGTCTGATCGCCTTTGCCTACGCCGTGCTCAGTCAACAAGGGGCGGGGCGTGCGGTCAGCGGGAGCCTGGCGCTTGCCGTTCCCGGCGTGGCGTTGTTTACACTGCGTGATCTGGGCTGGCTGGGCGTGCTGACACCCTGGCTCGCGGCCCTCTTGGCGGCGGCCATGATCTTCGGCCTCGGCGCGCACATCCTGCGCATGGCGGCGCAGGCGCTGAGACGCGGCACTCTGAACCAGCACGTATTGGTCGAACTCGGCGCCTTCGCCGGGCTCGCGGGCGGAATTCTGGGCCTAGCGTTGCACCGTCCCGATTATCCCACCGCGCCGTTTTTTGCCGTAGCGGTATTGGTGCTGACCTACCATATCTTCTCCGAGTGGCTGTCGCTGATCGTCAAGACGCGCAGCTCGCAGGCGGTCAAGAAACTGCTCGACCTGCAGCCGGATACCACCCATGTGTTGCGCGAGGGGCGCGAAACCGACGTCCCGATCGAGACGGTCCAGGTCGGCGATCGCGTACGCGTCCGCCCCGGCGAGCGCATTCCCGTGGACGGCGAAGTGATCGAAGGGCACTCGGCGGTGGACGAATCGCTGATCACCGGCGAACCGCTTCCGGTCGAAAAAAACGTGGGCAGTCGCATAGCCGGTGGCGCGATCAACGGTACCGGTGCGCTCATGGTGCGGGTCACCGCCGTCGGTGAAGAAAGCTTCCTGCAGCGGGTGATCAAGAGCGTCGAGGACGCGCGCGCCCTCAAGCCCGGACTACTGCACATCGTGGACCGGGTGCTGCGCGTCTATACACCCGCCGTACTCGGCATCGCGGCCCTGGCGTTTCTGGCCTGGGTGATCGGTCCGGTGCTGCTCGGGTATCCGCTGGATCTGGAACGCGCCGTGTTCGCCAGCCTGTCGGTGCTGGTGATGGGCTATCCGTGCGCGCTCGGCGTCTCCGCGCCACTGTCCATCGTGCGGGGCGCCGGCGAGGCCGCCGAGCGCGGCGTGCTGATGCGTACCGGCGAAGCCTTCCAGGCGCTGCGCAAAGTGACCACCGTGGTCTTCGACAAGACCGGCACGCTCACCGAGGGCAAGCCGGCGTTGCGCGAAGTCGAAGCGCACGGCGTGGACGAGAACACGCTGCTGGCCTTGGCCGCCGCGGTCGAGGCCGCCTCCGAACACCCGCTGGCGCAGGCGGTGGTGCAAGCCGCCTTTGCCCGCGGACTCGATATTCCAGAAATCAAGAACTTTGAAGCCATCGCCGGCAAAGGTGTCATCGCGAGACTTGCGAGCACAACGGCCGCAGAAACAATGCTGGTGGGCAGTCCCGCCTTTTTGAGCGAGCGCGGCGTGAATATCCAACCCCTGACCGCGAGCATCGAGCGCCTGGAAGCCGCAGGCCGCACCGTAATCGGCGTCGCCCGCGGTGCTGACCTGCTTGGCATTCTGGCGCTGGGCGATGCGCTGCGTCAGGACGCGCGTGAAACCGTCGAGCGGCTCAAAGCCGCTGGCGTGCGGGTGGCGCTGCTCACCGGCGACAATGCGCGCGCCGCGCAACAAATTGCCGCCGCAGCGGGCATTGATGAGGTGTACGCCGAGGTGTTGCCGGAGCGCAAGGCCGAAACCGTCCGGCAGATCCAGCGACAAGCGCGGGTCGCCATGGTTGGCGACGGCATCAACGACGCGCCGGCGCTGATGCAGGCGGACGTCGGCATTGCCATGGGCAGCGGCACCGACATCGCCATTGACGCCGCCGATGTGATCCTCCTCAATACCCGTCTCACCGGCGTTCTGGTTGCCTACGACATCAGCCGCCGCGGCTACCGCAAGATGCTGCAGAACATCACGCTCGCCTTCCTGTTCAACGGCCTCGGCATCCCGCTGGCGGCCACCGGGCTCATCTATCCGGTGTGGGCCATGGTGGCGATGGCGACCAGCGTTACCGCCATCTTCATCAATTCGCTGGCGGGCCGGTCCGGGCTCTTCTTCGGGGCGGTGGGGGGCGTCGGGATAGCCCCGCCGCCGGTTACGACAACCTGAACCTGGACAGATATCGCATTGTTTGCCATTCAATCTTCCGCGAGGGTAAAGCTATGTTCAAGTCAGTAGCGTTCACAGTGGTCGGCGATCAGAGGTTGCATTGCGTGAGTTGCGAACAGCGCGTGATCCGTATTCTCAAGAGCCTGGCGGGCGTTCAAAAGGTCCGTGCCGATGCCTCATCACAACGCATCGAGGTGCTGTTTAACTCGGACGAACTCAAGGAGTCGGCCATTGTCGAACATCTTGGCCAGCTTGGTTACACTACGGAAACGATGATTCAGCCGGCGCAATCCAACAACTAAGCAATCAAACCCCATTCGGGAAAGCGATGCATCAGACTGGCGCACCAGAGTCTTCCGGCACAGGTTGGATCATTCCGGTCACTGCCGCCATTGCGCTCCTGCTTCTAGGAGCTGCGGGCTACGTCCTGTACCTGCATGCGGGCGCTATTCTCCAGAACGGAGCGGCGCTGCCACCCGTGTTGATCCTGGCGTTGGCGCTGATCGGGGGCGCGGCGTCGTTCTTCTCGCCCTGCAGCATCGCCATCACGCCGGCTTTTCTGGCTTATCTCACCACCGGCACGTCGCCTGGCAAAGATACCCGCGTGCTTTCACGTACTGTAATATCCGCCGCCGGTCTGGTCGCGTTGGGCATTGTCATTTTCTATGCCGCCGCGGGCGGCGTCATCGGTGCAGTTGGCAGTATTGCCTACAATTACCTGATTTATTTTATCCCCATCGTCGGCGCGGTATTCATACTGCTCGGGGCACTGATATTGCTGGGACGCACCGGCGTGTTGGCGTTCGTTGAACGCTGGAACCCGATGAATCGGTTTTACGCACGTCAGGAAATCGGAACACCTGCCGGCACACCCCGGAAACGCACACTCGTTTCGTTCGGTTTTGCCTACGGGGCTGCTTCGCATACCTGCTCGCTGCCCATCTTTCTCGGCATCCTGCTGATACCGTTGGTCACCGGGAATTACCCGCTCGCCGCACTTTCCGTCTTCGCCTACGGCTTCGCCATCGCGTTTCTGGTGGTGGTGATGATGGTGCTCGGCCAGCGGCTATTCGCCGCCCTGCGGCGTATGGGTCCCTGGTTGATGCGCATCACGGCCGGATTATTCATCGGCACCGGCGTGTTCCTGTTCTATTACTTCGGCGAGAATTACGGCACCTATCTCAACCAGGCTTCGGTGACGCCCGCGATAGCCGCCGTGTCGCGTCCCCTGTACCACTTGACCGAAGGCGCCGATGCGACCGGTTATCCCTACCAGCCGCGCATCCTCGTTATACCTGCCAAGCAAACCGTTGAGGTGGCGGTGACGGATCATATCGGAGGCTGTCTGTTGCGCACCGTGTTCGAGGGACTCGGCCCGAATGGCCGCACGATCGAGATCACGGTTCCCGTGGGCCAGACACGGACGGTGACGCTTTACGCGCCCCGTCCCGGGCGCTACGTGTTCCATTGCGGCGCCGGCATGTACTCGGGCACGGTGGTGGCCCGATGAGATGGGACGCGGATTCCGGAAGATCATGCCTATTAACCGCAAATGTACCCGACGCGTCGGTCAGATGACCACGGGAAACCGGGAGTACACTCCTGACCAAGAATCGCGGAATCTTTAAACATGTCGCTCGATGTCGAATTATTCTTTTCACCTTACTGCCCGCATTGCCGCGCGGTACGCGAGCGTGTCCGGGCGGCAATTTCGGTACTTCCGGAAAATACCGCCCGCTACCAGGAACGAAACGTCATCGAGCATCTGGAACGCGCGGTGGAATTGGGCGTGAAGGCAACGCCCGCGATAGCGGTTTCCGGAAAACTTCTGCCCATGATTCGCTGGGAGAAGAAAGCCTTGCGTACTTTGCTCAACAGCCAAATCAAGAAGGAGGGCTGATCATGGAGCGGCTAATCGGTAAAACCGCAGAAGCGCTTGGCCTCTCGGCGGACACACTCCGCTATTACGAAAAAATCGGACTGGTACCGCGGGTCGGTAAAAACCAATCGGGCAGACGGACATACTCGGAAAAGGACGTGGCGCGGCTCAAGTTCGTGCAGCGCACCCAAAGTATTGGCTTCAGACTTGCTGAAATCGGCCAGTTGCTGAAATTGCGCGAGAATCCGCTCAAATCCAGCAAGGCCATACGTGCCATGGCTCAGCGCAAATGCGAGGACGTGCGGAAGCAGATCAGCACCTTAAAGACAGTGGAGGCCGAGCTGACACTACTGCTGAACCTGTGCTCCGGGAACTCGAATAACTGCCCAATCCTGGACCGGCTGGATAGCCACTAAATCTGTCGCGACTGGTCTACACACCAGATTGCCATCAGCCTAGACGGCCGGGGATGTCGGCTGGTCAAGGTGTTCATCGAGCGGCTGTGGAAGAGCGTCGAGTACAAGGACGTTTGCCTGTTAGCGTACGGCCCCCGCCCGAGGCCCGCGCAGGACTCACACGCCCCAAGGCACGCATGGGTTCAAACAGAAGGGCGAGGACTCTTGCGAAGCGGCGGCGGGGCCGTCTTCGGATGCTCCAGCGCATCGAGAATCGGACACTCGCCCTGTGTGCCGCCCGCCTCGCACTGCATCACCAGTTTTTGAAGAGCCCGCTTGAAGCGTCTCAACTGCCGGAGCTTGGCATCCACATCCGTGATCTTGTGTACCGCACGTTGTCTGATATTCCTGCAGGTACGTCCGGCACCGACGCGCAGCGCCAGCAGTTCCGCTATTTCGTGAAGAGAAAATCCCAGCTCCTTGGCCTCCTGGATAAACC
>DAHVFI010000241.1 GCA_027317045.1 Gammaproteobacteria bacterium | reverse complement strand
GTGACAGCCAGCAGCAGCAGGAAGCCAGGAAGCTGATGCAGCATCTCGCCTGAGTCAGTTGCCCGGCTGGTCGTAAAGCTGGGCTGTTTTGGCCAGCAGCTAAATTCCACTGAAGAATTTCATCGGCTGCGCGCCATGAGGCAGACAGACGTTTTTTTAATTTTACATTCCCGTGCCCGTCCTGGTGAGGTCTGATGGCGCGCTTGGCATTGAGCCTTGAATACGACGGCACTGCGTTCATGGGTTGGCAGCGGCAATCGCATGCGGGGCGCACCGTGCAGGCCTGTCTCGAAGCCGCCATCGCCAAGGTCGCCGATCATCCCGTGGATGTTGTCTGCGCTGGGCGCACGGATGCGGGTGTGCATGCTACCGGCCAAGTGACACATTTCGATAGCCCGGTACGGCGTCATCCGCGTGGCTGGCTGCTGGGGATTAATTCCAATCTGCCGGCGGACGTGGCGGTGAACTGGATCCAGGATGTACCGGAAGAATTTCATGCGCGCTACCGGGCGTGCGCGCGTCACTATCGATACAGTATCCTCAACCGGCTGACACGACCGGCGATTATGCGATCTCAAATGACATGGGTCCGCCATCAGCTGGATGCAGAGCGCATGCGAACAGCCGCGAAGTTTCTGCTGGGAGAGCATGATTTTTCAGCGTTCCGCGCGGTGGAATGCCAGGCCCGTTCACCGGTGCGCAGCGTGCATCGGCTTGACGTGCGCCGCGAGGGCGATGGAGTGCTGATTGATGTGGTGGCCGACGGGTTTCTGCACCACATGGTTCGCAACATCGTCGGTGTACTGCTTGCCATTGGCGCCGGCAAACAGGATTCAGAATGGGCGCAGCGAGTGCTGGCGGGCCGCGATCGCAGTTTGGGCGGTGTCACCGCGCCACCACAAGGTTTGTGCTTTGCGGCGGTACTGTACCCGGCGGCTTACAACATACCCGTGCCGCAAGGCGCGCTGTTTGATGGCCTTTCTGCTAACCTCAGATCCGCTCTCAACCGGTAAATGGCAGTGCGGATACGCATAAAAATCTGCGGGATGACGCGTTCTCAAGATGTGGAAACTGCTGTGCATCTGGGAGTAGATGCCGTCGGGCTGGTATTTTTCGCTCAAAGCTCCCGCTACGTATCGCTTGAAAAGGCGAAGGTTCTGGCGGATACGGCGCCGGCATTCATCACGGTCACTGGACTTTTCTTGAACTCGACACGTGCAGAGGTGCAGCGGATACTGGATAACGTGCATGTGGACCTTTTGCAATTTCACGGAGAGGAATCGCCGGAATTCTGCCGCAGTTTCGCGCGCCCCTATATCAAGGCGGTGCCCATGGGCGGTCAGGCGGATCTGGCGGACTATGTGCGCCGCTATGGCGATGCCGCGGCACTGCTGCTGGACAGTCATGCGGCCGGTCACAAAGGCGGTACCGGCGTGACCTTCGCCTGGTCCAGTGTGCCGCAGTTGCATGGCCCGCCGATGATTCTCGCCGGCGGCCTGCGCGCGGATAATGTAGCGGCCGCCATCCGCATCGTGCGCCCGTATGGCGTGGATGTTTCCAGCGGCGTGGAAAGCGCGCCGGGCATCAAGGATGCCGCGAAGATGGGCGAATTTGTACGTGAGGTGAATCGTGTCGCAGCCGCTTGAAAAGCCCCGGACGTTCACAGAATCATTACGGCATCTGCCGGATGCCGGCGGTCATTTCGGTCCCTACGGCGGACGCTTTGTGGCTGAAACACTGATGGGCCCGGTGGAGGAGCTGCAGGCGGCCTATGAACGCTGCTGTCGCGATATGGATTTCCAGGGGCAACTGCGGCGCGACCTGCGGGATTTCGTCGGCCGGCCGTCGCCCTTGTATTTCGCGGAACACCTGAGCACCCAGCTCAAGGGCGCGCGCATTTATCTCAAGCGCGAGGATTTGAATCACACCGGCGCCCACAAGATCAACAATGCACTCGGCCAGGCACTGTTGGCTAAGCGCATGGGCAAAACGCGCCTCATCGCCGAAACCGGCGCCGGTCAGCATGGCGTGGCCACCGCCACCGTGGCGGCGCGATTCGGCTTCGAATGTGTGGTGTACATGGGCAGCGAAGACATTCAGCGCCAAGCCGTCAACGTCTACCGCATGCGGCTGTTGGGCGCGACCGTGATTCCGGTCACTTCCGGTTCGCGCACCCTCAAGGATGCGCTCAACGAAGCCATGCGTGACTGGGTGGCACATGTGGACGATACCTTCTATGTCATCGGTACCGTTGCCGGCCCGCATCCTTACCCGATGATGGTGCGTGATTTCCACGCCTGCATCGGCGAAGAAGCCCGTGGCCAGATGCTTGCTGCGGAAGGCCGGTTGCCGGATTCACTCATAGCCTGCGTGGGCGGCGGCTCCAACGCCATCGGCCTGTTTCATGCTTTCCTGGACGATGACGTAAAGTTGTACGGCGTGGAGGCCGGCGGTGCGGGGCTGCACACGGGCAAGCACGCGGCGTCGCTCACGGTCGGCCGGCCCGGTGTGCTGCATGGCAATCGCACTTATCTTCTGGAGGACGAGGCGGGTCAGATTCGCGAGACCCATTCCATCTCCGCCGGACTCGATTATCCCGGTGTCGGTCCGGAGCATGCCTGGCTTAAGGAGATCGGGCGGGTAAATTACGACACGGTCACGGATGAAGAAGCGCTGCAGGCTTTCCATCGGCTTACCCGCACCGAAGGCATCATGCCGGCGCTGGAATCCAGTCATGCGCTGGCGTATGCCATGAAACTGGCTCCCGCGATGCCCCAGGAGCATCTCATCATCGTCAACCTGTCCGGCCGCGGCGATAAAGATATTCAGACGGTGGCTTCCCGCGAGGGCATCACGTTATGAGCCGGCTGGCCCCGGTATTCAAGGAACTTAAGCGCGCCGGCCGGAGTGCGCTGGTAACGTACATTACCGCCGGCGATCCGGACGGAAGTGTCAGCGTCCCGCTGATGCATGCGCTGGCAAAAGCCGGCGCCGATGTGCTGGAATTGGGCGTGCCGTTTTCGGATCCAACGGCAGACGGTCCCGTGATCCAGCAGGCCTGCGAACGTGCATTGGCTGCCGGTACCACGCTCGGCAAAGTGCTGGCAATGGTCAAGGAATTTCGCAGGACCGATTCGCATACCCCCCTGGTGCTCATGGGTTATTTGAATCCCATGGAGGCCTTTGGCATCGAAGCCTTCGCCGGAGCCGCGGCTGATGCGGGTGTGGATGGCGTCATCACGGTGGATATGCCGCCAGAAGAGGCGGAACCGCTGGCAGGATTGCTCAAGGCCAAGGGAGTGGATCCGGTTTTCCTATTGGCGCCTACGACCAGTGGTGCACGCCTCGACCGCATCTGCGAAATCGCCTCGGGATTCGTCTATTATGTGGCGCTCAAGGGCGTGACCGGCGCCGCGAGTCTGGATGTACAGGATGTGCAGCAGCGGCTTCAGGTTATTCGCCGCGCAACCCATTTACCGGTGGGCGTGGGCTTCGGTGTGCACGACGCGCAGTCGGCGGCAAAGCTGGCGCAATTCGCGGACGCAGTCGTGGTGGGCAGTGCTATTGTCAACCGCATTGGAGAACACCAAAGCGCACCCCGGGAAATGCTGACGCAGGTGAGCGGATTCGTACACAGCTTACGTCAAGCCATGGATGCCGCGCGTGCATAACGGCCAACCACGGCCATTTATCACTGGACATAGTCAACCATGAACTGGTTCAAGAAAATCGCTCCATCGCGCATCAACACCGAGGAATCCCGTCCGGTGCGGCGCGGTATTCCGGAAGGTTTATGGAGCAAGTGCGAGGAGTGCAATTCCGTGCTCTATCGCGCCGAGTTGGAGCGCAATCTGTATGTATGTCCCAAGTGCGGCCATCACATGCGGCTCACGGCGCGCCAACGGCTGGAGGCGTTCCTGGATCCGGGTTCCGGCGCGGAAATCGGCGCCGGCTTGGAACCGGTAGATATTCTGCGTTTCCGCGATAGCAAGAAATACAAAGATCGCCTGGTCCTGGCGCAGAAAGCTACCGCTGAGAAGGACGCGCTGGTGGCCATGAAGGGGCGTCTCAGGGGCATGCGCATCGTTGTTTGCGCCTTCGAGTTCAAGTTCATGGGCGGTTCCATGGGCTCGGTGGTGGGCGAGCGCTTCGTGCGTGCGGTGGATGCGGC
>DAHVFI010000237.1 GCA_027317045.1 Gammaproteobacteria bacterium | reverse complement strand
AGGCATTACTGGCCGGACGATCCGCTGTCAGCCATGCCCACGCGCCGCGCCAAACGACGTTCCTGAGAAATAAGCCGGCGAAGTCCGGCCGCGAACCCAGGAGGTTAGCCGATAGACGGTTGTAATCGTCTTGTAAGAGCGGCTGACCCGGACGCGATGAGATCAGGAATTTTTGCAGGAATCGCGGCAAGTATCGCCGCTCCCACGAAAACTCAATCGTCGTAGATTTCCTTGAGCTTGTGGCGCAGATTACGCTCGTTGAGGCGATCTTCCAGCGCGCGCCATGCCTGGGAAGTCTGGGCTTTTACCGGCTTGCGGTCACGTTTTCTGCCGGGCGCCGAAGGTTCGTAGACCGGATCGACGGCGGCGTCATCGGTTTTCTGGAGTAGTTCCTCAATGCCGGATGATTTGGAAATGTGCATATTTCTTCCTCAGCCGCAACAATGGCCCAATGCGGCGCGTTTTATACGCTTTCGCGGAATCTTTGTAAAGGCAGCGGCGGGATATTCTCGGCGTTTTGCGCTCAGTAAACTGCTCACGCCCCGGTTTTCCGCTGTTAATTAAGCCACGGGCTCCGTGTCCGGACGGTGCTGCCGGGCGAAGAAGGTATACATGGTGGGCACCACAAATAACGTGAAGACCGTGCCCATGGTCATGCCGCAAGCGATCACCAGGCCGATATCGAAACGGCTCACGGCACCGGCGCCGGTGGCGATCAGCAAAGGCACCACCCCCAGCACCATGGCGGCGGTGGTCATGAGGATCGGCCGCAGGCGCACCGCGGCCGCATGCTCGATGGCTTCGCGTTTGGAACAGCCGGTCTGGATCTGCCATTTGTTGGCGAAATCCACCATCAGGATACCGTGCTTGCTGATGAGGCCGATCAGGGTCAGCAGGCCCACTTGGGTATAGATGTTGATGCTGGCCGCACCCAGGAAGATCGGTATCAGGGCGCCGCAGAATGCCAGCGGCACGCTCACCAGAATCACGAAGGGATCGCGCCAGCTTTCGAACTGCGCGGCCAGCACCAGGAAAATGACGATGATGGCGAAGAACAGGGCCAGCAGCAGTGCGTTGCCGCCCTGGATATACTGGCGCGACTCGCCGGCGTAGTTGATGTAAAAGCCCTTGGGGAAATATTCCCGGGCCTGGGCTTTGAAGAAGTCCAGGGCTTGGCCCATGGAGACGCTCGGCGCCGCCTGGATGGTGGCGGCATTCAATTGCTGGAACTGATTGAGCTGGTCCGGCTGCACGCTGAAGTTCAGGTGCGCTACCGTTGACAGCGGCACCATGGAACCGTCGCCGGTGCGAACATAGTAGTGCATGAGCTGACTGCCGTCACGGCGGAACTGATCCGCCACCTGCGGGATCACCTGGTAACTGTAACCCTGCAGGTTGAAGAAATTCAGGTAACCGCCGCCCAAAAAAGTACTCAAAGAGGAGCCCAGGTCCTGCATGGAGATACCCAGCTGCTGGGCCTTGTTGCGATTAACGTCGATGGTGAGTTGTGGATTGTCGAACTTCAGATCGCTGTCAACGTAATAGAACATGCCGCTTTTGCGCGCCGCCGCCATGATTTTTTCCTGGACCGCATATATTTTTTGATAGGAATCGGTGGAACTTATCACGAACTGTACCGGCAGTCCGCCGCTGGAACCCGGTAACGAAGGCAGGTTGGCGGCGAATCCGCGCAAGCCGGCCACCTGGTTCAACTTTTGCTGCATTTCCTTGGCAATGGTCATCTGGCTGCGTTTCCGATCCCCCCACGGCTTGAGCGCCATGAAGGCGATCATGCTGTTGGTGCCGCCGGCGCCGTTGATGAGTGCATAGGCGTCCTGCTCGGGGATGCTCTTGAAGATGTCTTCCACCTGCTTGGCGTAAGCCTGCATGTAGGCATGGGTCGCATCCAGGGGCCCGGTGGTCTGTACGAATACGAAACCCTGGTCTTCCGTCGGCGCCAGTTCCTTCTGCGAAAACACGTAGAAGGCAAAACAGCTGATGAGCACCATGACGGCGACGATCACGGTCACCGGCCGCCAATCGAGGGCGTGATGCAGCATGCCCTGGTAACGCGTCTTTAGCCGTTCGAACAGGTGATTAATGTAATTCTCAAGTTTGCCGACATTACCAACCGGCTTCAGGAACTTGGAGCACATCATGGGCGAGAGGGTCAGGGCGATGATTCCGGAGATGATGACCGCGCCCGCCAGGGTGAAGGCAAATTCCTGGAACAGGGCTCCGGTGAGGCCGCCGATGAACCCGATGGGCGCATACACGGCCGCCAGGGTGATGGTCATGGCGATCACCGGTGTGGCGATTTCACGCGCCCCGATCATGGCCGCCTGGAACGGCGTCTTGCCTTCCTCGATATGGCGGTGGGTGTTTTCCACCACCACGATGGCGTCATCCACCACCAGACCGATGGCCAGCACCATAGCCAGCAGCGTCAATAGATTGAGCGAGTAACCCAGCAACAGCATGAAGAAGGTCACGCCGATGAGTGACAATGGGATGGTGATGACCGGGATGAACACCGGTCGCAGCGCGCCCAGGAACAGGAAAATAACGATGATGACGATCAGCGCCGCTTCCACGATGGTTTTGGTAACCTCATAGATAGAGGCGCTGATGAATTGGGTGGCGTCGTAGACTACCTTGGCATTCAGGGATGGCGGCAGTTGCGGGGAAATATCCTGAATCTGCTGGCGCACCAGTTTCGCGGTGGTCAGCGGGTTGGCATCGGGCGTAGGATTGATAGCCATGAACACCGAGGGGATGCCGCTGAAGTTCACCGAAATATCGTAGCTCTGGGAGCCCAGCTCCACCTTGGCCACATCCTTGATACGCACCAGCGCGCCGTTCTGGCTGCGGATTACAATGTTCCCGAAGCCCGGGGCGTTGCTCAGGTCGGTGGTGGCGGCGATGTTCATGGAAACGTAGTTGCCCCTGGTGGCGCCAGGCGCCGCCAGGTAATTGTTCTGCACGAGGGCATTGGCCACGTCACTGGCGGTGACGCCGAAGGCCGCCATCTTCTTCGGGTCCAGCCAGATGCGCATGGCGTAGGGAAAGCCGAACACCTGGGCCTGGGCCACGCCGTCCAGGGTCTGGATTTTCGGTTGCACCACGCGGGTCACATAGTCGGTGAT
>DAHVFI010000235.1 GCA_027317045.1 Gammaproteobacteria bacterium | reverse complement strand
AGAATGAGGTGTGTGGATTGATCCACAGCAGGGCGTGATGGTCGAGGGCGATGGACGGCGAAATGGCGATACCGTTGGAGCCCGTGGGTTCGGGAGGCTGCCGATTTTCCGCCATCTTCCGGGGCGGCAGCGGCAGGCCGCCGTAGAACGCCGCGAGCCGCGGAATGTTCACCCCCTGCTCGATGTCTCCGCCGATGCTGCCTTCCGTGAAGGCGAGCGCCATCCACGGCTCGAAATGCGCGATGACCCGCAGCTTCACACCGGAGTGCTTGTACAGGTAGTAATTGAGGCCGTCGGCGAAGGCGTTCATGAGTTTCTTGAGCCACTCGGGGCTTGCGGCGTACTTGGCTTTCATCAGCGCCGGATCGATGAACAGTTTTCTGCGCAGGTCCCGGTAAATTCCGGATTTGCCTTGCGCTTCCGAGCGCAGGCCGAGCGCGTCCATGTAGTTGGTTTCCACCCGCTTGAAATCGTCCTCGGCCTGGGCATACTCCATGCCGAACACCGCATCGGCGTCGGTTTTGCCGTACACGTGGGCGATGCCCCAGTTATCCCGGTAGAGGGTGACGTGCTGCGCCTCCTGCTGCCAGCGCGCGATTGCCTGCGGACTCGGCTGGGCCTCGGCCTGTTGGAAGGCGCCGGCGGCCGCAATGGTGAGGATAAAGATGAGGATGGGTTTCTGCATACGGGACTCCTCTTGTTGATAATCGGCGTCTTGCAAGTCCGCGTCACTGATATTGCTCAGGATTCTCGCCCACGCAAGGTAACCGGCGGCGGCAGGCACGCGGATTATAGCCGCAGGCCGACCAGGACTCCGGCGCTAGCCGGTAATCCGAAGCTGATCTTGGCACGCTACCAGGGTCGCGGCCGGGATGGTTCGCCGCAATCAGCGCGACATTGGATCGTCACGTGGCTTTCATCGGATCGTCATCCTCGAGCGTTATCTTCACAGGGGTATCGGCGGCCGGAGACACTCGTATGCAGAACCCACTCAGCAGCAGCCAACTGACGGCAGCCGTGGGTCCGTGCGCTTTCCGCTTCGATGCAGCGCTGTGCGCCGAAATTTTCGCAGGCCTGCAGATGCACCTGATGCCCGGCGCCCAACAAGCGCAATTCGGCCGCATCAGCGGCGGTCGCGCTGCCGTCTTTATAGTGGATGCCGGATACGCAACGCGCGTGTTGTGGCTGTATGAAGACGCTGCCCGCGACTGGTTTGTCGGCAAGTATTCCCATGACCTGAGCAGATGCGGGAAATAGAACAGGAAATCCTCGCGAAGTTCGGCGCCCAGCTGAGGGAGCGCCGCCTTGGATAATTCACAAATGCATCATGGTCCTGTCATGTACACACAGCAAACTGGGACTGGAAAAACCTGAAGCGTTTTTCTTCGCTGAGCTTCTCACCCCACCTACCCCGCGCAATGCGGGGTCTTTTTATCGGGAATCCGGATCGCGCCTGCCGAACCGGGTATCGGGCAGCTGGCCGTGGATAGTTGTTGGAAGTGCCGGCGGTTAACTGTCAATTGGCGGGCGTTAACGGGAAAACCCTGTTATGGAGATTCGGGTTTGCCGACGGCCGGCTGCATGCGCGAGAGACCCCCGCAGCTGGGACAGCGAAACACGATGCGCGCCATATGCACGGCGTAGATATTCTTCAACAGAATAGCTTCGCAGGACGGGCATTTATACGATAATTCCCCGTAGCCACTGATACCCGGGACACCGGAGATTTCGAACAAGATAGTGGTTCGCGGATCCGGCGAATGCACAGGCTCCAATGGCTGAATGTTCATCGTTGTTATCTCCTGATTCAGTGGCGGGGCGTTTGGATATTTGCTGGTGTCGGCGGAAAGCATACGCTCGCTGTGTGACGAAGGTGCGACTGGACGTAATGCCTGTCAACTTTTAATCTGCTTGCAACATAAATGTCATATTCATGTTCACATAACAGCCGGTTGCGATAATCTCCGATGAAAACACGCTCCCTAAAGTCTGCCCCCCATCCTTTGGTGGCGGCCGTCGATCTGGGTTCGAACAGCTTCCATCTGATCGTGGCGGAACTGCAGGGCACCGAGGTACGCGTCATTGACCGGCTGCGGGAAATGTTGCGCTTCGGCTCCGGTCTCGACGCTCAAGGCCGCATCACCGCACTGGCTGCGCGCCGGGCGCTGGCCTGCCTGCGGCGCTTCGGCCAGCGCCTGCAAACCTTGAAGGCCGGGCAGGTGCGTGCGGTGGGCACCAATACCCTGCGCACGGCCCGCAACGCCAAGGAATTTCTGCGGCATGCGGAAGCCGCGCTCGGCCACCCCATCGAAATCATTTCCGGCGTGGAAGAAGCGCGTCTCATATACCAGGGGGTCACGAGCGCGCTGCCCGCGGGCGACGAACGTCGCCTGGTGGTGGACATCGGCGGCGGCAGCACCGAACTCATCGTCGGTCGCGGCAGTCAGCCGCGCCTGCTGGAAAGCCTGAGCATGGGCTGCGTCAGCATGACCGATATGCATTTCCCCAAACTGGCGGTGACGCGCCGCGGGTTTCGCGACGCGCTGCTGAACGCACGCCAGCAACTGGAACCGGTGCAGGCGGAGTTGCGGCGCCAGGGTTGGCAACGGGCGCTCGGTTCATCCGGCAGCATCCGCGCGGTTGAAAATGTGTGCCGCACGCTCGGCTGGCAACGGGAAGGCATCTCTCTGGAATGCCTGCAACGACTGGCGCAACGCCTGATACGCCAACAGCACCTCAAGCATGCCAGCGTTCCGGGTCTGGCGGACGAGCGTCTGCCGGTTTTCGCCGGCGGTTTGGCGGTACTGACGGCGGTGTTTGAGGCGCTGGACCTGCAATACCTGGAAGTGTCCAACCGCGCGCTGCGGGAAGGCGTGGTGCAGGACATGGCCGGACGGCTTAAGGGCCAGGATGCCCGCGTGGATGCCGTCGAGCGTCTGGCGATGCGTTACGCGGTGGACATCCGCCAGGTGAAGCGCGTCGAAGCCACCGCCTTGCAGATTTTCAAGGCCGTGGCCGGTGTCTGGCGGCTCGATCATGAGTGCCGGCGGTTGCTCAGCTGGGCCGCCTGGTTGCATGAATGCGGTTTGGCCGTGGCCCACAGCGGTTACCATAAACACGGCGCCTATATCGTTGCGAATACCGAGATGGCGGGATTTTCCCGCCAGGAACAGAGCTTGCTGGCGGTACTGGTGCGCCTGCACCGGCGCAAATTTGCTCTCAGCGTGCTCGAGGAACTGGACTACAAATGGCAGGGCCGGTTGCGGCGGCTGGCGGTGATCCTGCGCCTGGCGGTGCTGCTGCACCGCGGACGCGATGACCGCAACGTGCCGAAATTAACAGCCCGGGCGCGCGGCGCATCCCTGCAGTTGAGGATTTCCCGGGGCTGGATCAACAAGTTTCCGCTCACGCATGCCGACCTCATTGAGGAAAAGCAGCTTATCCGCGGCAGCGGCGTGCGCCTGTCGGTAATTTGAATTATAGAGTGCGTTCGCTATGCTGCTCGAGCAGCGCAAGTTGCGCCTGGAAGGCGCCTTTCTTGCGCGGCTTCAGCCGCCGGTAACGGCCGTCCGGCTGCAGTATCCAGGCGCGGGTATTGTCCTTCAGGTATTTCTTCAGATCCTTGATGATGCGGTCCCGGTGCTTCTTCTGCAGCACCGGAAAACACACCTCCACGCGCCGGAAGAAATTGCGCTCCATCCAGTCGGCGCTGGAACAATAGACTTCCTTTTTGCCATTGTTGTGGAAGTAGAACACGCGGCTGTGTTCCAGGAAGCGTCCGACGATGGAACGCACGTGGATGTTCTTGGAGATTCCGGGAATCCCCGGGCGCAGGCAACAGATGCCGCGCACGATGAGATCGATGCGCACGCCGGCCATGGCGGCTTTGTACAACGTCTGGATGATGCCGGGCTCGGTGAGCGCGTTGACCTTGACGATGATGTGCGCGCGCTTGCCGGCCTGCGCATGCCTGGCTTCCTGATCGATGCATTCCAGCATGCTGCTGTAGAGCGAGAACGGCGACTGCTTGAGCTTGTGCAGCTTCATCACCTTGCCGAGACTCGTGAGCTGCAGGAATATGCGGTTCACGTCCTCGCCGATTTCCGGATTGCTGGTCATGAGGCTGTAATCGGTATAGGCGGCGGCGGTGCGCAGGTGGTAATTGCCGGTGCCCAGGTGCACGTAGCGCCGCAGACCGCGGCCCTCGCGGCGCACCACCAGGATCATCTTGGCGTGGGTTTTGTAGCCGACGATGCCGTAGACCACGTGGGCGCCGGCTTCCTGCAGCTTGTTGGCGAGCGCGATGTTGTCGGCCTCGTCGAAGCGCGCGCGCAGTTCGATCACCACGCTCACTTCCTTGCCGGCCTGGGCCGCCGACACCAGCGCGTCCACCACGTTGGAATCCGGGCCGGTGCGGTAGAGCGTCTGCTTGATGGCCAGGACCCTGGGATCGCCGGCGGCCTGGCGCACGAAATCCAGCACCGGCAGGAATGAATCGTAGGGATGGTGCAGCAGCACGTCGGTGTTGCGCAGGGTTTCGAACAGATCGCTGCTCTTGGCGATGGACTTCGGTATGTTGGGGACGAAGGCCGGAAACTTCAGTTCCGGACGATTGCTCACCAGGCCATAGACTTCCTCCAGCCGGTTCAGGTTCACCGGACCGTGTACCGCGTAGACATCGTCGGCGCCCAGCTCGAACTGTTTCTGCAGGAACAGGCTGGTGTCCTGCGGGCAGTCGGAGGAAACTTCCAGGCGCACCGCGTCGCCGTAGCGGCGCGCGGCCAGTTCGCCCTGCACCGCGCGCAGGATGTCCACCACTTCCTCCTCGTCCACGTACAGATCGCTGTTGCGCGTGACCCGGAACTGGTAACAGCCCAACACCTTCATGCCCGGGAACAGTTCATCCACGTAGGCATGGATCACCGACGACAGCAGCACGAACTCATGGTTGCGGGCATCGCCCGCCGGCACCTGGATGACCCGCGGCAGCGAACGCGGCGCCTGCACGATGGCCATGCCGCTGTGACGGCCGAAGGCATCCTTGCCCTGCAGCGGCACGATGAAATTCAGGCTCTTGTTGAGGATGCGCGGGAACGGATGCGCCGGGTCCAGGCCCAGGGGACTCAGGATCGCCAGCAGCTCGTCGTTGAAATAGCGCTTCAGCCAGGTTTCCTGGGCGGCGCTCCAGCGGTCGCGGCGCACGATGTGGATGCGCTCGGCGGCCAGCGCCGGGAACATCAAATCGTTGAGCACCCGGTACTGTTCGGTGATGAGGGCGGTGGCCTGTTCGCGGATCGCGCGCAGGGTGTCGCCCACCGCCATATCGTCGGGCGACAGTGGCGCGGCCGCCAGTTCCAGCCGCTGCTGCAAACCGGCCACGCGGATTTCGAAAAATTCATCGAGATTCAGGGATGAGATGCACAGAAACCGCAAACGTTCCAGCAACGGAATGGAAATATCCTTGGCCAGATCCAGCACGCGGTGATCGAACGCCAGCACGCTCAACTCGCGGTTGATGTAAAGCTCGGGGCGTTTGAGATCCGTGGTATCCATGCGCGCGCAGACTAAGACCGCCGTGTTTCAGGCCCGTGACAATATAGGTCGTTTAACCGGGCGCAGCCACACGCCGACTTACCGGACCGCAGAACCACCCTCCACGGCGCCGTTCCGGTATCTCCGCAGCCCCCGCGCAAGCGCGCCTGCAACGCCGGCGTGTAGCGGCGGGCGCAACGGATTTTGTGCGCCGGCCATCCCGGGTTACGGTGGGCTGCGCGCCGCGATCACCGCTCCGAAGCCGGCCTGCTGCATGTGCTTGTTGAAGCGCGCGATCTCGCCGTCGCGCAGCGCCGTCCATTGCGCCAGGGCCGCGTCGAGTTGCGCCCGCAGCGCGGTGTACATGCTCTGCTGCTGGGCCGTGGGCGCGCTGTCGGCGCTGTCCACCCCCAGCTCCAGATAGGCGAGCTGGCTGTTGAGTTCGCTCGGGTAATTGAGCATGGCTTCCTCGGCATGCGCCCGGTACTGGTAGAAAGTCTGAAGCAGCGGTTCGAGTTTCGCGTCCAGCGCCGCCGCCTCCGGTACCAGCGCCGGGTTTCCGGGACGCCCGGCGAGCCGCGCTTGGATGCCGGCCAGCTGCGCGCGCACGTCGCGGATGGCATTGGCCGCCGCATGATCGTCGGCGAGCGCCTGGTTGAGTTTCAGCATGAGCGCGTACTGGGCTGCGAGCGCCGCGCGCGTGACCTGCACCCGCGGGTCGGTGACCACGGTGAGCGGCTGGCTGAAGTTCCGCCCGCCGGCGGTGAGGGTGACGCTGTACCGGCCGGGCAGCACCATCGGCGCCACCGGACCGCCCATGTCGTAGTACGCGCCCGGGATTGGCGGCGGCCCCTTGAGTCTCAGGTTCCACACCAGCCGGTGCAGGCCGGGGGTGGTCTTGAGTGCCTGGGGTTTGGGATGCTTTTCGCTGGGGAATTCCAGCGGATGGTCGTTCTCGGGGGGGGTCGGCACGCTCGAGAAAGTCCTGAGCAGCGCGCCGCCGGCGTCGCGGAGGGTGAGCGTCACCGAGCCGCGGGTGTTATCCGCCAGCGAGTAATACAGGATCGCGCCGTTGGGTGGATTTTCCCCGACCGACTCATACGGCAGGCTGTCGCCTTCCTCCGAGTGCAGACGTACCGCGGTGCGTGCGGCGTACAGGTGGTCCGAGTCGGGGTTGGCGCCGGCCGCGATCTCGCGCAGCGGATAGATGTCGTCCAGAATCCAGAAGCCGCGTCCGTGGGTGGCGGCCACCAGGTCGCCGTCCTTGATGACGAGATCGCGCACCGAGGTCACCGGCAGATTGAGCTGCAGCGGCTGCCAGCGCTTGCCGCCGTCGAAGGACACGTAGGCGCCGAGCTCGGTGCCGGCGTACAACAGATTCTTCTGTTTCGGGTCTGCGCGCACCACGTGTACATAGGACGGAGCGCGGATGCCGTCGTCGCTGCGCGTCCAGGTGCGCCCGTAGTCGTGGGTCTGGAAGATGTACGGCTGGTCGTTGCCGAGCTTGTGGGCATCCACCGCCACGTAAGCCGTGCCGGCGTCGAAGCGCGAGGCCTCGATGGTGCTGACCTTGGCCCATTCCGGCAGACCCTTGGGCGTCACGTTGTGCCAGTTCTTGCCGCCGTCGCGCGTGAGCTGGATGAAGCCGTCGTCGGTGCCCACCCAGATCTCGCCGGCCGCCAGCGGCGAGGGCGCGATGCTGTAGATCACGTCGTAATACTCGGCGGTGGAGTTGTCCTGGCTCACGGGCCCGCCGGAGGTGCCCTGCTTGCTGGTGTCGTTGCGGGTCAGGTCCGGGCTGATGCGCCTCCAGCTCATGCCTCCGTCGTCGGTGCGCAGCAGATACTGGGAGGCGAAGTACATCACCTTCGGGTTCTGCGGCGAGAACACCATGGGCATGGTCCAGGTGAAGCGGTAGGCCTGCTTCGCGGCCGGTTGCCCGTCGGGATCGTAGGGCCAGGGAGAGATGTCCTGGAACTGGCCGGTGTGCAAATTGGCGCGGGTGAGGATGCCCATGTAGGAACCGGAATACACGATGTCCGGGTCCGTGGGGTCCGGCAGCACGTAGCCGGACTCGTTGTCGCCCACCACGTACCAGTCGTGCTCGCCGATGGGGCCGTGGTCGCTGCGGCTGGCCACGGCCACGCTCTCGTTGTCCTGCTGCGCGCCGTAGACGTAATACGGAAAGCGGTTGTCGGTGGCCACGTGATAGAACTGGCCGGTGGGCTGGTTGAGCTGGGTGGACCAGGTGATGCCGCCGTTCACGCTCACGCTGGCGCCGCCGTCATTGCCGACGATCATGCGCCGCGGGTCGGCGGGATCGATCCACAGTCCGTGGTTGTCGCCGTGGGGCGTGGGAACTTCGATGAACGTCTTACCGCCGTCGGTGGACTTCCACATGTCGAGGTTGAGCACCCAGACGGTGTCGGCGTCCTGGGGGTCGGCAAAGACGTGCATGTAGTACCAGGGGCGCTTGCGTAGCTCCGGCTTGTCGGTAAGCTTCTCCCACGTCTGGCCCCAGTCGTCCGAGCGATACAGCCCACCGGCGTCTTCGCCGCGCGCGT
>DAHVFI010000234.1 GCA_027317045.1 Gammaproteobacteria bacterium | reverse complement strand
CCACGAAGTACTGGGCCAATTCGTAGCTGAGGTGATGGGCCGTGGCCGGACTCGAAGCCAGCATGTCCAGCGCCTGTTTGATCTCCTGCTCGCCGCCACCGGATATGTTCCGGCCCAGAAATACCTGATCGTTGAAATCGTGGCGCTGGGGATCGAAACAAAAACCACTGGGTCTGGAAAAATATCCGCGGGGAGGACACAGTCCCCAGCCCGTCAAGATGTGCGCCAGGGTGGTGACATCGGTCTGGGTGTAACCGCCGTTCACACCCAGGGTATGCAGTTCCATGATTTCGCGGCTGTAGTTCTCATTGATGCCCCGGAAACGGCCTTTGGCGTGCGGCGTGCCGGGCTGCGTGTCCAGCCAATTGTCCAGATAGAACAGCATGGCCGGACTCTCGGCGGTGGCCATCAACAGATCGCGGAAATGACCGAGGGCGTAGGGGCGGATGGCGCGCTCCTCATAGCTGCCGATCCACAGGTAATCGAGGCCTTTGCCGGCGAACACATTGAAATGGTTGAACCAGAACGCGGTCATGACTTCCTGCAATTGCCGCGGGCTCTCGACGGCGCGCAGCAAGCGCGCCTCGGCGGCCTGCTGCAAAATCACCCGGGCGCGCTGGCGCAGCGCTTTGCGTTCCGCAGGCGTGGGTTTCTCACCGCGGGGGTGCGGCTGCGGACCGTACCGCTGGAAGAGTTCCGTGGGCGAGAGTTGCAGCGTATCGAAACCGGCGAGCTGCTGTTGCAGCGCCTCCGGCAGCGGCATGGAATCCGGGTGCAGTTGCTGCTGGATGTACTGATCCACGCCCATGGAGGCAACGCGCCGCACCTCCCCGGGCGCCGGACCAAACGCCAGACGATTCAGCACATGCAGCGCCTGGGCGTCGCTGGACGCCCAGGCGCTCACCGACAGCAGAAATAAAACCGCCGCCACCAGAACCGGCAGCCACGCTCCACGCTTGCCCGGTGTGATGACCGCGGTCATGGCCTTCAGCCGTCAAATCAGCCGTGGCCGTGATGGTTCTGATGATGGCGCACACGGCGCACATGCCGGCGGTTTTTCTTGTCGTGATGGATGTCGCGCTTGTCCTTGCGCATGTCCTTTACCTGGGCCCTGGCTTTCCTGAACTTGCCCTGGGCCACGTCGCGGTTGATCCGGCGCTGGTCATGGCGCACATCGCGCCGGTCATGATGGATGTCGCGGGTATCCTTGCGGATATGGCGTGTTTCCTGCTGCTGCGGGGTTGGGGCCGGGGCTTGCTGGGCATACACCAGCGAAGAGCCGGCGAGGGCCAAGAGCGCGCCCGCAACCAGGGTGGTGGTGAGTTTCATGGTCTCTATCTCCTAGGATGTTGAGAATCGGCGGGTTGCCCCGCCTTAGGCCCAACAACGGGGCGCTCGGGGTGGCGTTGACCGGGTGGGGATAGGAAAGAAATATGACCCAGGTGTCAACGCCTTCAACCGTACCCCCTCATCTCTCGCCTCTGTCTTCAGGGCGTATACCCCAGGTTCGGCGCCAGCCAGCGTTCCGCGGTGGCCAGCTCCATGCCTTTGCGTTGCGCATAATCCCGCACCTGGTCGCGGTTGATCTTGCCAACGGCGAAGTAACGGGACTGTGGATGCGAGAAATACAAGCCGCTGACCGCCGCCGCCGGCCACATGGCGTAGTGTTCCGTGAGTTTGATGCCGGTACGGCGCTCCACGTCCAGCAACTGCCAGAGGCCGCCTTTCTCGGTGTGTTCTGGACAGGCGGGATAACCGGGCGCCGGGCGGATGCCGATGTACTGTTCCTGGATGAGCGCATCATTGCCAAGACGCTCATCCGCCGCGTATCCCCAGAATTCCTTGCGTACGCGCACGTGCAGCAGTTCCGCGAAAGCTTCTGCCAGACGGTCCGCCAGGGACTTCAACAGGATGGCGCTGTAGTCATCGTTGTCCGCCGCGAAGCGCTTTAGCGGTGTTTCGATGCCGAGCCCCGTAGTCACCGCGAACGCGCCGAGGTAATCGGCGATGCCGCTGGCCTGGGGCGCGACGAAATCCACCAGCGACTGGTTGGGTTTGCCGGGCGGCCGGAGCTGTTGCTGGCGCAGGAAATGGAAGCTGATGAGTTTCTCATCGCGCTCGGCGTTGCGGAACACCGCCAGGTCGTCGCCGTTCACCGCATTCGCGGCAAACAGTCCGTACACGCCGCTGGCCCGCAGCCATTTTTCCGCGACGATGCGGTCCAGCATGTGGTTGGCTTCCGCGAACAGCTTGCGCGCCGTCTCGCCTTTTTCCGGATCCTCGAGAATGCGCGGATAACTGGCTTTCAGCTGCCAGGTATGGAAGAACGGCGTCCAGTCTATGTAGGCGCGAATGGCTTCCAAGTCATAGTCATGGAAGACTTCCACGCCCAGTCCGCGGGGTTTAGGCGGCGAGTAGCCCCGCCACTCGATGGGCGTGGGGTTGGCGCGCGCCGCCGCCAGCGTAAGCCATTGGCCGTGATCTTCGCGGCCGGCGTGCTGGGCGCGCACCTGTGCATATTCCTGTTTGGTAGTATCCTCGAACGCTTGGCGGCCTGTGCCCAGCAAACTGCTGGCCACGCTCACGGCTCGCGAGGCATCCTTCACGTAAGTCACCGATCCGGAATAATTGGGCGCGATCTTGACCGCCGTATGCGTGCGCGAGGTGGTGGCGCCGCCGATCAGCAGCGGCAGGCTGAAATTCTGGCGCTGCATTTCCTTGGCCACGTGCGCCATTTCCTCCAGTGACGGCGTGATCAGACCCGAGAGGCCGATGATGTCGACGTTCTCGGCGCGCGCTGTCTCGAGAATTTTCGCGGCCGGCACCATCACCCCCAGATCCAGCACCTCGTAGTTGTTGCACTGCAGCACCACACCCACGATATTCTTGCCGATGTCGTGCACGTCGCCTTTAACGGTGGCCATGAGAATCCTGCCATGGGCGCGGCTGTTGGCGTCTTTCTGCGCTTCTATATAAGGTGTCAGGTAGGCCACGGCTTTTTTCATGACGCGCGCGGATTTCACCACCTGTGGCAGGAACATCTTGCCGGCGCCGAACAGATCGCCGACCACGTTCATGCCGTCCATGAGCGGACCTTCGATCACATCCAACGGCCGCTTGGCTTGCCGGCGCGCTTCTTCCGTATCCGCTTCGATATGCTCGGTGATGCCCTGCACCAGGGCGTGCGCCAGGCGTTGATTCACCGGCTGCTGCCGCCAGGCCAGGTCTTCCACCGGCTTGCTGCCGCCCCGTTCCAGAGTCGCGGCGAAGGCCACCAGCCGTTCGGCGGCATCGGGCCGGCGGTTGAAGAGCACGTCTTCCACCTGTTCCAGCAAATCCCTGGGAATATCCGCATACACCGCCAGCTGGCCGGCGTTGACGATGCCCATGTCCATGCCGGCCGCGATGGCGTGGTACAGAAACGCTGCGTGCATGGCCTCGCGCACCCGGTTGTTGCCGCGGAACGCGAACGATACATTGCTGACACCGCCGCTGATGAGTACCTGCGGCAGTTTGTGCTTGATCTGTTGCACCGCCTGGATATAGTCCACGGCGTAATTGGCGTGGGCCTCGATGCCGGTGCCCACGGCAAAGATGTTGGGATCGAAGATGATGTCTTCGCCGGGAACACCGGCGGTCGCGGTAAGCAATGTGTAGGCGCGTTCACACACCGCCACCCGCCGTTCCAGGGTGTCGGCCTGCCCGTTTTCATCGAAGGCCATGACCACCACCGCGGCGCCGTAGCGGCGCGCGAGTCTGGCCTGCTGCAGGAATTTCTCCTCGCCTTCCTTGAGGCTGATGGAATTGATGACGCACTTGCCCTGCAGGCATTGCAAACCCGCTTCGATGATTTCCCAACGCGAGGAATCGATCATCACCGGCACCCGGCAGATATCCGGCTCCGAGGCCGCGAGCTTGAGAAAGCGGGTCATGGCGGCCACGCCGTCCAGCAGGCCTTCGTCCATGTTGACGTCGAGCATCTGCGCGCCGCTCTGCACCTGTTCCCGGGCCACGTCCAGGGCGGCTTCATAATCCCCTTCGAGAATCAGTTTCTTGAAGCGGGCGGAACCGGTGATGTTGGTGCGCTCACCGATGTTCACGAACAGGCTCTCGAGGTCGATGTTGAGGGCTTCGAGACCGCTCAGCCGGCATTGTGGCTCGATCACCGGGATGGCGCGCGGCGCCTGCCCGGCCACGGCCGCCGCCAGCGCACGGATATGGTCCGGGGTGGTGCCGCAGCAGCCGCCGACGATGTTGAGGAAACCGCTCTGGGCCCATTCGCCGATGAGCCCGGCCATGTGTTCCGGGGTTTCGTCGTAGCCGCCAAAGGCATTGGGCAGGCCGGCGTTTGGATGGGCGCTCACATAACAGTCGGCGATGCGCGACAGCTCCTCCACATAGGGCCGCAACTGCTCGGCGCCCAGGGCGCAATTCAAGCCGATGCTGAAGGGCCGCACGTGGCGCACGGAATTCCAGAAAGCCTCCGGCGTCTGGCCGGAAAGCGTGCGCCCGGAGAGGTCGGTGATGGTGGCGGAAATCATCACCGGCAGGCGCACGCCGCGCTGTTCGAACTGCTCCTCGATGGCGAACAGCGCCGCCTTGCAGTTGAGGGTGTCGAACACGGTTTCCACCATCAGCAGATCCGCGCCGCCGTCCAGCAAGCCGCGGATGGCGTCCGCGTAGGTGGCACACAACTCCCCGAAGCTTACGTTGCGGAAACCGGGATCGTTCACATCCGGTGAGATGGAAGCCGTGCGGCTGGTGGGTCCGAGTA
The DNA here is from genome assembly GCA_027317045.1 of Gammaproteobacteria bacterium. GTDB lineage: Bacteria > Pseudomonadota > Gammaproteobacteria > Natronospirales > REEB76 > REEB76. The sequence continues at coordinate 2,958 of DAHVFI010000234.1, read as the reverse complement.
TGCCGGCCACGAACCGCGGCTTGTCGGGGGTGGCGCGGCTCATCTTCTCCGTGAGCCGCTGCGCCAGCCGTGCCGCCTCGCGGTTCAGTTCGTACACCAGCGCCTCGGTGCCGTAGTCTGCCTGGGAAATGGCGGTGGAATTGAAGGTGTTGGTCTCGAGGATGTCGGCGCCGGCATCCAGATACGCCTGATGGATTTCCTCGATCACGCGCGGCCGGGTCAGCACCAGCAGGTCGTTGTTGCCCTGGAGATCACGGGCATGCTGCTGGAAACGCTGGCCGCGGAAATCCTGCTCCGAAAACCGGTAGCTCTGGATCATGGTGCCCATGGCGCCGTCCAGCAGCAGGATGCGTTGCCTGAGGATTGCGTCGAGTTGCGCCTGACAGGACATGCGCGGCCTCAGTCGCCGGCCGGATTGCCGTCGGGCAGCGCAGCGCTGATGGTTTGCGCGGCGGCGGCGCGGATACCCAGCAGATGGCAGATGGCGCGCGTGAGCTCCGCACGATTGAGGGTATAGAAATGAAATTCATTCACGCCCTCGCTTTGCAGGCGGCGGCATTGTTCGCCGGCCACATGCGCCGCCACCAGCTTGCGGGTTTCCGCGTCGGCGTCGAGGCCATCGAAGACCCGCACCAGGGACGCGGGCACGCTGGCGCCGCAGCGGGCGCTGAACTTCTGCACCTGCTGGAAATTGGTCACCGGCAGGATGCCGGGCACCAGCGGCATGCTCACGCCGGCCCTCACGACAGCGTCGCGGAAACGCAAAAACACCTCCACGTCGAAAAAGAACTGGGTGATGCCGCGGGCCGCACCCGCGTCCTGCTTACGTTTGAGATTTTCCAGGTCCGCTTGCGGCGAGAGCGCATCCGGATGCGTCTCGGGATGGGCGGCCACGCTGATCTCGAAATCTGCCACGCGTTTCAGACCTGCCACCAGATCGGCCGCACAGGAGTAGCCGTGCGGGTGAGGTGCAAACCGGCCCGCGCCTTCCGCGGGATCGCCGCGCAGCGCCACCAGGTGGCGGATGCCCGCCTGCCAGTAACGCCGCGCCACCGTTTCGATTTCGGTTTTGGCCGCGCCCACGCAGGTGAGGTGCGCGGCCGGCCGCAGACCCAATTGCCGTTCGATGGCCACCACCGTCTCATGGGTGCGCTCGCGGGTGGAACCGCCCGCGCCATAAGTCACCGACACGAAACGCGGCGCCAGCGGCGCCAGCCGCGTGAGCGCCTGCCACAGTTTTGACTGCATGTCCGGGGTGCTGGGCGGGAAAAATTCGAAGGACACGGCGGGATGCACCGGAAATGCCTGCTGGTCCCAGGAGGTGGAAAGCGGGTTCATGTCTGCTCCTGACGCTTTAGCAACGGGCGCACCGCTTAGAAGCTGTGTTCATCACGCTGCAAGTTGTCACTTAAGTAGCGCTGCGCGCCGGCTCGCCTGAATTTTGGATTTTGGCCGAGGACAAGGTGCGGTGCGTACGAGGAGCGGAGTTTACTTAATAGTAAATGAGCACCGCAGAACGCACCGCAACGCCGTGATCGGGCAAAAAAGCCATTCAGGCAAAAAAAAACCTGCTCAGCTTGCGCTAACAGCAGGTCACGATTGACCCCGCTTTAGCCGTATTTATAGAGCGCCCGCAAGCTGAGTATCAAATCGGCGCTGGGACAATTATTGACCCCTGGTGAAAGACTGTCAACTTGAGGCCGGAGGCCGGCGCAGGTGCCGGAGATGCCGCCACACATACCAAGCGAAGACCAGCAGCGCCAGGATCACGATGAGCGTGTCGAAACGATGGAACCAGGGGGCCAGGCTGTCCCAGCGTTCGCCGAGGCGCACGCCCAGCCACGCCAGACCCCAGCACCAAATATAGGAACCGATGAATGTGTAGAGGATGAACTTGAATATCGGCATGCGCGCTATGCCCGCGGGAAAGGCGATGAAAGTGCGCACCAGGGGTAGCAGCCGGCCGATGAGGATGATAATGTCGCCGCGGCGCTGGAACCAGCGGTCCGCGGTCTGCAAATCATGCGGCGATACCAATATATAGCGGCCGTATTTCTCGGCCAGCGGCCGCCCACCCCGGGCACCCGCCCAGTAGGCCAGCAGCGAACCCAGCACACAGCCGAACGCGCCGGCCGCGGCCACCAGCCACAGTATAAGTTCGCCGCGGTACACCAGATAACCGGCGAACGGCATGATGATCTCGGATGGCAGCGGAATGCAGGCACTCTCAATGGCCATGAGCAGCACGATGCCGCCATAACCCAGGGCGGAGATGGCGGCGATGATGAATCCGGCGAGCAGCGCGATCAGTTTGGCGAGCATCCGGATCTCATAACCGGGAGGGCGGCGGCACCGGCGGCGGCGTACGTGCAGGACGGATCTCGGCAAACCGCAAGCGTAAACCCAGTTCCACGGTGCGGTCCGGCGGGATCTGATAGAAATCCGTGGCGCGGATGGCATTGCGGGACATGAAGACGAATAATTTTTCACGCCACGCCATCATGGCCGGTCTGTTCTTTGTGGGCACCAGGGTTTCGCGGCCGATGTAATAGGTGACGGTCTCGGGATCAATCACCAGTCCAAAATCCTTGGTGCGCCGCAATGCCTGCGGCACATTCGGGATCTGCATGAACCCGTAATGCGCCTGCACCCGGTAAAATCCCTGATCCAGTTTTTCCACTTGCAGGCGCCGCTGCGGGTGCACGAACGGGATATCTTCCGTGAGCACCGTGAGCAGCACCACCTGGGCATGCAATACCTGGTTGTGCTGAAGATGATGCTGCAGCATGGGCGGCGTTCCGAGATTGGGCGCGGTCATGAAAATTGCGGTACCCGGCACGCGCACCGGCCGTATGCTGTGGATGTGGTCCAGGAACACATCCAGCGGCTCGGTGTTTTCACGCAGGCGGTTGATGAGGTTCAATCGGCCGGTGCTCCAAGTGGACATGATAGTGAAAC
>DAHVFI010000232.1 GCA_027317045.1 Gammaproteobacteria bacterium | reverse complement strand
GTTTCACTGCGGTCATCCCTCTCCCTAACTTTAGTTGTACCTCACATCCCCGGGCCCCGGCACTCAAGGCCTTGCGGGTGGGTACGCCTAAAATTAAAGTCTGCAGAGCAGCCGTTTTCCGCCTCAAATACTGCTCAATTTCTGTGTTGGGGCCACGCCACTGAAGGGGTATGAGACATCCGCCGTCCCACGGATTAAACTTTTGCACCACAAGCCTGTAGCCGAAGCCGCCGGTAGTCATCGGGATAGATGGATGAGTAACCAGGAGCTTTCCTCAAGCCAAGCCGCGTCTTCAACCGGCGCCGGGGAAAATAATGATGTGCCGGAAGCCATCCGTACCGAGCATGGCTTTGCACTGGCGGTGCACCAGGCTTTGCGCGCTTTCCACCGTCCGGATCATCTGCGGGACAACCCCTTGCTCGGTTCGCGGTTGCTGGCCGCAGCATTGCAACGCTTCCCCGACACACCTCCCACCCAGGCGCTGCGCGAACTGTTGCGCGCCCAGTGCGCCCTCCTGTGTCAGAACCCCAAGTCCAGCCGCTTTCAGCAGGTGCTGCAGCACACCTATCTCACGCCCTTGCGCAACCACCAGGCAGCAGCCGATGCCCTGCACTTGAGCTGGAGCACCTACCGGCGTTGCCTGGCCGATGCCACCCGCATGTTGAGCATCTCCTTGTGGGAATCTGAAGCGGTATTGCGCGCCGTACCCGCGGGGCGCCGTGTTGAACGTGCGCTCGCCTGGCCCTGGTATGTAGCAGTCGCGCTCATGCTATTGACTGCAGCGGTCGGTGCCGGTTATCTGCATTTCTACCGGCGCCGTCAGACAAGTGGCACCGCCAAACCCGCACACGCGGAGAATTTGGCGCCCGCGACGCTGGCGGTACTGCCTTTCATGAGCCTGAATCAGGCAGCGGATAGCCGCTATTTAAGCGACGGCATCACCGACGAACTGATTACCCGTCTGGGAAGTAATCCGGATTTGCGCGTCGTCGCCCGCACTTCCGCGTTCAGTCTCCAGGGCAAACCCCTGGATGTGCGCGACGTGGGCCGCATTCTCGGCGTACGCAATGTCATCGAGGGTAGCGTGCTGCGCACCGGCCACATCTTGCGTATCCACGTGGCGCTGGTGAGTACCAGGAGCGGCTACGAATTATGGTCGGATGAAATGAATATTTCACGCGCGGAGATTTTCCAGACCGAGGGTCGCATTGCCAACGCTATCATGACCCAGTTGCACTTGCCGCCCGAATCTTCACATGTCATCCGCGCTGACAGCTACCCTGTTGTCAACCCCAAAGCGCGGGACGCTTACCTGGTGGGCATGGAATACCTGAACAATCGTACGGTGCCGGCTATCCGGCAGGCCATCGCTTATTTCAAAAAATCCATCCAGGAAGATAGCGGTTACGCCGACTCCCGGGTGGGGCTGGCCATGGCCTATTCGATCTGGCGCGACTATACCGGCGATGAACCGCCCGATACTCACTATCAAGCTGCGCTGAGTGCCGCAAAGCAGGCTGTCGTACTTGCCCCGGCTTCTCCCAATGCCCACGCGGTGCTGGGTCTGCTATACGAACAGCACTGGGAATGGCTGCCGGCCCGGCGCGAATTCCAACGGGCATTGCAGCTCGACCCCAACGACGCCATGGCACACCAGTGGCTTGCAATCTATTTCTGGTTCACCGGCGACATGCAAAGCGCGGTAAAGGAATTACGCCTGGCCCGTAACCTGGATCCGCTCTCACCCATTATCAATGCTGACCTGGGTCGGGCGCTGGCCTACGCCGGCGAGCCGCAGCAAGCCGCGGCCCAGTTTCGCACCAGCGTTGCGCTGGCGCCGCAATTCGGCCTGACCTACACCTTTATGGCTGAAAACGACATCAGCCTGGGCAAATACCAGCAAGCCCTGGATGATGTACAAATCGCGGGCAATGTATGGGGAAACTCCGGTGAATCTTTTCTGCTGATGGAAAGGGCTGCCGCCAATTCGGGTTTTGGCCGGCGCGATGTCGCGCTCCGGGAACTGGCGGAATTGCAGCGGCGCGCCTCCCAACACTATCTCTCGGGTGTCATCCTGGCCTGGCCTTTATGGTCTTTGGGCGAGAAAGTCCAGGCGTACGCGCAGTTGCAGCGAGCTGCCCGCGACCACGATCAACTGGCAATGATTATATTTGGTCCGGACTGGGCGCCAATACGCGCCGATCCGCGCTTCGCTCCAGTTCGTAAGCTCATGAACCTTCCCTTAACCACCGGCCTGCACTAGATCCTCATTTGCCGGCTGCGCGCTGACCGCAGGTACGCACGCACGTACTGCACATTACCGGTAGTCTATGATTCAGCCGTAGCGGCCGGTAATATAGTCTTCGGTCTGTTTGCGAGCGGGGTTGGTGAACAGGGTGCTGGTGTCGGCGTATTCCACCAGACTGCCCAAGTACATGAAGGCGGTGTAGTCGGAAACGCGCGCCGCCTGCTGCATGTTGTGGGTGACGATGACAATGGTGTAATCGGTCTTCAATTCAGCGATCAATTCCTCGATTTTCAGGGTCGAGAGCGGATCCAGGGCCGAGGCCGGTTCGTCCAGCAGCAGGATTTCCGGTTTTACCGCGATGGCGCGGGCAATGCACAGGCGTTGCTGCTGGCCGCCGGACAGGCGCGTGCCGCCCTGATGCAGTTTGTCCTTCACTTCCTCCCATAGGGCTGCCTTGCGCAGCGCCCATTCCACCCGCTCCTGCATCTTCATACGCGACAGGCGTTCATAGAGGCGCACGCCGAAGGCGATATTCTCGAATACCGACATGGGGAATGGCGTGGGTTTCTGAAACACCATGCCGATTTTTGCGCGCAGATAATTCAGATCTTGATCCCGGTCCAGGATATTGCGGCCGTCGAGCATGATCGCACCGGTGGCGCGCTGATCCGGGTACAGGCCGTAGATGCGATTCAGGGTGCGCAGCAACGTGGACTTTCCGCATCCGGAGGGGCCGATGAAGGCCGTCACCTGACGTTCGGCAATGTTCATATTGATGTCGCGCAGGGCCTGAAAACGCCCGTAATAGAAATTGAGCTGATTAATGCTCAGCTTCGGATTTTCGATGACGGATTTTCCGCCCGGAGAACGCACCGGGACCTCCAGCGAGATGGCGTGAGTTTTTGTTGGATCCGATTTGCTCATGATTATTTCACAAACGCATTGGCACGAATCAGGATACGGGCAATCAAGCTCAGCGCCAGAATCGCAAGCGTGATGAGCAAGGCCGCCGCCCAGGCCAGATGCTGCCAGTTGTCATAGGGGCTCATGGCAAACTGGAAAATCATTACCGGCAGGTTGGCCATCGGCCGGCTCATATCCGAGCTCCAGAACTGGTTGTTGAGCGCGGTGAATAACAGCGGCGCGGTCTCGCCGCTGATGCGCGCGATACCCAGCATCACACCGGTGAGAATGCCGCCCAGGGAAGCACGGTATACCACCGTCACCACCCCCCGCCACTGAGGCGCTCCCAGGGCGGCGGCGGCTTCGCGCAGCTGGTCCGGCACCAGTATGAGCATGTCCTCGGTGGTGCGTAACACCACCGGCAGCATGATGATGGACAGAGCCAGACCGCCCGACCAGCCGGAGAAATGGCCGAAGCGCGCGACCACCACTGCATAGACAAATACGCCGATCACGATGGACGGTGCGCTCAGCAGGATGTCGTTCACGAAACGTATCACCGCCGCGATGCGCGAATGCCGGCCGAATTCCGCCAGCCAGGTGGCGGCCAGGATGCCGATGGGCGTACCCACGACCACGCCCACCAGGGTAATCAACAGCGACCCGACGATGGCGTTGGCAATGCCGCCGCCGGCGGCCGCCGGCGGCGGCGTGCTCTGGGTGAACAGACTGGGACCGATCCACTGCAGACCCCGACTGACGAGTGTCCACATCAGCCAGCCCAGCCAGAACAGACCGAATAGGGTGGCCAGCACAGACACGCCGAGGTTAAAACCGTTCAGCAGCCGGCGGCGCAAATAGCGGGCAGAGAAAGCCATCAGCTCTTGCGCCCCTCGCGCGTACCCATGCGCAACAGCAGAAGTTTGGCCAGCCCCAGCACCACGAAGGTGATGAAGAACAGTATCAGACCCAGGGCGATCAGCGATGAAGTATAAATCGGGCCCACCGCTTCCGTGAATTCATTGGCAAGGGTCGAGGAAATGGTGTTGCCCGCCATGAACAATGAGCGGCTGATATCGTGACTGTTGCCGATGATAAAAGTCACGGCCATGGTTTCGCCCAGGGCACGGCCCAAACCCAGCATGATGCCGCCGACAACGCCCACGCGTGTATAGGGCAGCACCACGTTCCAAACGACTTCCCAGGTGGTACAGCCGACACCGTAGGCGGATTCCTTGAGGACCGTGGGCACAAGGTCAAACACATCGCGCATCACCGCACTGATGAACGGAATCACCATGATGGCGAGGATCAGGCCGGCGGTGAAGATGCCGATGCCCATGGGCGGACCCTGGAAAAGCACACCCACCAGCGGCCAGTTGCCGATGTGATCCGTGATCCACGGTTGGGCATATTCGCTGAATATCGGCGCAAATACGAACAAACCCCACATACCATAGATGATGCTGGGTATGGCCGCCAGCAGTTCAATGGCCGTGCTCACGGGACGGCGCAGCCAGGCAGGCGCCAGTTCAGTGATAAAAAGTGCAATGCCGAAACTCACCGGTACCGCGATGATCATCGCGATCAAGGAGGTCACCAGGGTGCCGAAAATCGAGGCCAGCGCCGAAAACTGATCGGTGACCGGATCCCATTGAGTGCCGGAAAAGAAATGCCAGCCGAAACGATGAAAGGCGGGCCAGGCCTGGACCAGCAGCACCAGCAGAATGCCCACCATCAGCGCCAACACCAGCAACGCCGCCAAGCGCGTGATGCCGCGGAAAAAACTATCCGCCAAGGCGCTGCGCCCGTGCCGCCGGTGTGGAACCGGAACCACGCGTATGGCCTGGGTACGTGGGGTGCTGTTCAAAGTCACAGTTCCTTCAGCTGATTTTGCTTAATTCACTGCACTACCGGCGGAGGCCATAGGATTTGATTCGATCGTCCCGCGCCACCGGCTTGCTCTCCGGCCCGGAGGACACTGCCGGGGCGGCGCTCTGGACATCACGCTGGCGCCGGGCGGGGATTGTCACTGCTGATCGGCGGCTCACCTCCGTATAGAAGCTTGGTGAGTCTAGGGGTGGAATATGACAGAAATATGACAGCCGTTTTCAAGCCTACCCCTCCGGATTACGCAGATCCGAGCGCCGTACCGGGCCGGGTGATTGGCGGATCAAATCCGGATGCCGTAGGCAGCGTTCATTGACTGCACCCGCATGCGGCGGCGGCTACGCAAGAAAACTAGGCCGGCGAGCGGCGGCGTCTGCGATATTCTATCCAGATGAGGTACAGGGTCAGGAGATCAAAACACATGAAGCCCAAAAGAACCAGTGAATGCGTATGACTGAAACGATATAACTGGTAACCGATAAAGATCGCTATAAAACCTAATGCCATCCGGTAAGACCGGAGTTTGCCACGCAGTATGCCGATCATCAGCAATACCTTGACTACACCGTTGAACAACAGGTAAACACTGGCAAAATATTTGGTATTGGATGACAAATTGAGTACCACATGGCGCAAATAATTGGCAACCAAATCACCGGGGTCTTCGGATAACTCGGGTGCCGTAAGAAAAATGACGATGTTGATCAGATCCGCGCGGTTTGCCAGCAGAACGAGAATACCGCCGATGGTTTCCAGCACACCGTCCAGACCCTTGACAAGGATGCTGACCCAAAAGAGCCGGTGCAAATACCGCGCGTACAGGCTGCCATCCATGGGTTTAGGTCCATCCCCATTCTGCCCAGCGGAGTCGGTCATCGCAGGGAGTACGCATACAGACCCCTCTATGCTTGCGGGAGCAATGTACAGTCATTCCATCCGGACAAACTCAAATTGATTTCTGACTCTCACGCTGATCAGATCCCGGTTCACACCTGCAAATCGGTCTCCGCGGTGATTTTATCAAAGCGCCCGAACTTGAGGGCGATGGCCGGGAGGATCAGCAGGTTCAGGAGCGTGGAGGTAATCAATCCGCCGAGAATCACAATGGCCATGGGACCTTCGATTTCCTGTCCCGGCACATGGCTGCCGAGTGCCAACGGCAGCAGGGCCAGAGCCGTGACCAGGGCGGTCATGAGGATGGGCAGGAGCCGCTCACTCGCACCCCGCAGGGCCGCTTCCGGCCCCCAGGTCATGCCCTCTGCCTGCACCAGATGTTTGTAATGTGAGATCAGCATGATGGAATTGCGCAAGGTGATGCCGAATAGGGTCACAAATCCCACCAGGGAACCGATGGACACCACGCCGCCCATGAGAAGTACCGCGGCGACACCGCCCACCAGGGCAAAGGGCAGGTTCGCCAGCACCAGCAGCAACGAGCGCATGGACCGCAACGCCAGGAACAGCAGCATCATGATGGCCGCGATGGCCACGGCGGTCTTGAGCAGCAGCTCATGGGTGGCCTGCGCGCTTGCCTGGGCTGCCCCGCTGAATACCGCATAGGCGCCTGGCGGCAGATTTGCGGCATGCAAGTTTGTCTCGGCCTCCTGAACGAAGCCCGTCAATGAGCGTCCGCTCAGGTACGCGGTCACCGTCTGCACCCGCTGTGCCGCTTCATGCAAAATCATGAAGCGGCCGGATGTCAGCCGGATATCCGCCACCGCCCTGAGGGGTACCAGCAGCCCCTGGGGATTTTTCAGCAGCAGGGAGCCTACCGCCATGGGATTACGGCGCGCTGAGGGCGGAAAAATGACGCTCACATTGAAGACTCGCGTGCCCAGATAGATCTGCCCGACACGCATGCCCTGGTAGGCGGTTTCAATGGCATCCAGGGCATCCACCGGTGCGATACCCCAGCGAGCGAGCGCCCGTTCCCGGAGGCGGATCGCAAGCTGCGGGCTGCCCTGAGGCGCTTGCACCTGCACGTCACGCGCCCCGTGTATTTTCGACAAGATGCCTGCCACTTGCTGCGCGGCGCGGTCCAGGGTGTCAAGGCTGTTGCCGAAGATATTCACCACTACCGGAGCGGTATACCCGCTGAGGGTTTCATGAATACGCTCGGTCAGAAAAGTGTTGACTGTAAATTTCGCGCCGCTGAACCCGCGCAATAAGGAATCAAACTGTTTGAGTATTTTTGCCTGGGCATTACCCGACAATGATTTCTTCAAGTTCACCTGGATTTCACTTTTATAGCTGGGCGCGGGCCCGCTCAAAAGATTCGCACGCCCCACCCGCTGGGCGACGGATTCCACCCCCGGAACCGAT
>DAHVFI010000231.1 GCA_027317045.1 Gammaproteobacteria bacterium | reverse complement strand
GTTGGGGGCCATGGCGCAAAAACAGGGTTCCGCCGATCGTTATTTTCAGGACCCGACGGAAGAAATTGAAAAGCTGGTGCCGGAGGGTATCGAGGGTCGCGTGCCCTATAAGGGCAGTTTGGTCGCCATCATCCATCAGCTCATGGGTGGTTTGCGCTCCAGCATGGGTTATACCGGTTGCCGCACGATTGACGAGATGCGCACCAAACCCCAGTTTGTGCGCATCACCGGCGCCGGCATGCGTGAGAGCCACGTGCATGATGTGAGCATCACCAAGGAAGCACCGAATTACAGTACCGAGTGATGCGGTCACTGCATTTGAGGCAAGGAGCGGGGAGTGAGGCGTAAACCAGATAAAAGATTTTTCCATTTATTGTCTGTTCCCGGCATCTGCGCCGCAGAAAAAAACCGTAGCGAAACCCTTGCATGAAATCCGCCCGCATGCCGGACACCCGAATAGCTTCCAACGTTTTCGAGCCCCGCGATATTCATGCGCAGCGCATCCTGATTATGGATTTCGGTTCCCAGTGGACGCAATTGATCGCACGCCGGGTGCGTGAAATCGGCGTGTTCTGCGAAATACACTCACCGGAAATAAGCGCGCAGGCCATCCATGAATTCGCGCCATGCGGCGTGATTCTGTCCGGCGGGCCAGAGTCGGTTGTGGGAGAGGCCACCCCCAAGACGCCACCCGCGGTTTTCGACCTGGGTGTGCCGGTGCTTGGCATCTGCTATGGCATGCAGGCCATGGCCGCACAACTCGGCGGTAAGGTAGCCGGCGGTGCGCACCGGGAATTCGGTGTCGAGCCAATGACGGTGACTGCGGCATCCTCGCTGCTGGACGGCCTTGCTGACAACAAGGATGCCCAGGGCCGTGCGCTGCTGGAAGTGATGATGAACCATGGCGATTCGGTGACCGGATTGCCGGTGGGTTTCACCTCGATTGGCGCATCGCAGGATATTTCCTGCGCGGCCATGGCGGATGAGGCGCGGCGTTTCTATGGCGTGCAGTTCCACCCGGAGGTCACCCAGACACTTCAAGGCGGCAGAATACTCTCGCGTTTCGTGCTGGATATCTGCGGTTGTACGGCCGTGTGGGACCCCGCCCGCATCATCGAAGATGCCATCCGCAGAGTGCGTGAGCAGGTCGGCACCGGCAAGGTGCTGCTGGGACTGTCCGGCGGGGTGGATTCATCCGTAGTGGCGGCGCTCTTGCATCGCGCCATCGGCGACCAGCTGACCTGCGTATTGGTGGACACGGGACTACTGCGCCTGCACGAAGGCGATCAGGTCATGGAGACTTTCGCGCGGCATATGGGCGTGCGGGTTCTGCGTGTGGACGCAGAGCCGCGGTTCATGAGAGCGCTCACCGGCATTACCGATCCTGAACTGAAACGCAAAACCATCGGCAAACTGTTCATTGAGGTATTTGAGGAGCAAGCCGCCAAACTAAAGGATGTGCAGTGGCTGGCCCAGGGTACTATTTATCCCGACGTGATCGAGTCAGCCGCCGCCAGCAGCAAGGCGCATGTGATCAAGTCCCATCACAACGTGGGCGGCCTGCCGGCAACTATGAACCTCAAGCTGGTAGAGCCGCTCAGGGAACTCTTCAAGGACGAAGTGCGCAGGATCGGTGTCCAGTTGGGCTTGCCCCGAGAGATGGTGAATCGCCATCCGTTCCCGGGGCCGGGCCTGGGGGTGCGCATCCTGGGAGAGGTCAAGAAGGAGTACGCGGACCTGTTGCGGAGCGCTGACTCTATATATATAGAGGAGTTGCGCAACTCTGGCCTGTATGAGCAGGTCAGCCAGGCGTTTGCCGTGTTCCTGCCGGTGCGCTCCGTGGGGGTCATGGGCGACGGCCGCCGTTATGACTACGTGGTGGCGCTGCGCGCAGTGGAGACCGTGGACTTCATGTCGGCGCGCTGGGCACGCCTGCCGTATGAGTTCCTCGACCGGGTGTCCCGGCGCATCGTGAACGAAGTGGCCGGCATTTCACGGGTGGTGTATGACATCAGCGGCAAGCCGCCGGCCACCATCGAGTGGGAGTGATAAAAAGTGCTGAGTGCGCACTACAGCGTGCTGTGTTGTACTCGACAAGCTACCCTCATGGGCTGCATCAGTCAGGCATGTGCGAATGAGTAAATCCTCACTCCTCACTGTTTCCTCTGATAGCAAAGCTGATGAGCGCTGGATGCAAGAGGCTTTGACGCTGGCCGGTAAAGCTGGAGCGATCGGCGAGGTGCCGGTGGGGGCGGTGGTGGTCAAGCAAGGCGTCATCATCGGTAGTGGCTGGAACCACCCAATCGCCGCTCGCGATCCTACCGCGCATGCGGAAATTATCGCAATCCGCGAGGCGGCGCGCACCTTGGGAAATTACCGGCTGACGGATACCACACTCTATGTAACCCTGGAACCCTGCGCCATGTGCGCCGGGGCCATGGTGCATGCGCGTGTCGGTCGCCTGGTATTTGGCGCATCGGATCCGCGCGCCGGCGCCGCCGGCAGCCTATTCAATATCGTCCAGATGCCAGCCCTTAATCACCGTGTGGATATCGCCGGAGGTGTTCTTGCGGAACAGTGCGGCGAACTTCTGAAGAGTTTTTTTTCTCAGCGACGCTAGACCAGCTATGGCTGCCCGCGGGTGTGGGCTAAAATGATCAGCTGAACCGGAGGCGTACCGATCCGGCTGAACGCCGAGGCATGGGCGAGAAGCATAGCTTCGAGCGGGCGCATAGGATTGCGCCCTGGACTGCCAGCGTAGCAGGATTGCGCAGCGCAGCAGGCGAGGCCGGTCAGCTTGCCATGGAGGGCACGTTGAGTATGAAGAGTTTTTTGGAGAGGTACCGAAGTGGTCACAACGGCACCGACTCGAAATCGGTTGGGGGCTAAACGCCCCACGTGGGTTCGAATCCCACCCTCTCCGCCAACTTATGGGAGACCTATGTGTATGCTGCTGGGCTAACACCCATAAAATTGGAATTCGAACCCACGTGGAATCAATCAGGCAGGTTCGACAAATTCGTTTGGAGCGAATTTGAACCGCGCGTAGCGCGGGCCCCGCAGGGGCAGAGGGCAGGATGCCCGGAGTAATCCCACCCTCTCCGCCATTTATTCCATTACACTTGATATAGTCTGTTCACCTGGAATTCAAGCATGACCGCTCGTCATATCTATAAAGTGATTTTCATGAACCAGGGCAAGATCTATGAGGTCTATGCCCGCAAGGTGAGTCAGGATGGTTTCTGGGGATTCATCGAGATAGAACAGTTGGTGTTTGGTGAGCGTTCCAGCGTGGTGCTGGATCCCGGCGAAGAGAAGCTCAAGGATGAATTTGCCGGCGTGAAGCGCACGTATATTCCCATGCATGCAGTGGTGCGCATCGACGAAGTGGCTCATGAAGGCGCAGCCAAGATCACCGCCCTGGAGGGTGCTTCCAACGTGATGCCATTCCCGATGCCCATGTATACACCCGGCAGCACCCACAAAAAATGAAGTATTGGGTTGTCGGGCCTGAACTCGTGATTCTCTGAACATGCGCTTTGCCCTGCTGGGCAGTGGCAGTCGCGGCAACGCCACGCTGGTGCAGTCCGGCCGCACCTGCGTGATGGTGGATTGCGGCTTTTCCGCGACTGAAACCACAGCGCGACTTGCACGGCTGCAGATTGCTCCCGAAGACATTTCGGCCATCCTCATCACTCACGAGCACGCAGATCATGTCAATGGCGCAGCCAGGTTCGCCGGCCGTTATGGAATACCGATCCGGTGCACGCCGGGTACGCTGGCAGGCTGCGCGAAACTCGGCATCGAAGCGTTCCAGACCATCGATCCGCAGCTGGAATTCCAGCTGGACGATCTTGTGGTCGCACCCCTGACGGTACCGCATGATGCGCGCGAGCCGACACAATTTGTTTTTTCCGATGGCCGTCACCGCTTGGGTATTTTGACCGATACGGGCAGCATCACGGGCCATATCCGGAGGCTGCTGGATGGCTGCGATGCACTGATCCTCGAATGTAATCACGATAGTGCGCTGCTGGAGAACGGCCCCTATCCCGCACAGCTCAAATCACGGGTCGGTGGACCTTTGGGACATCTCAGCAATGCGCAGGCGGCGGGATTATTGACGGAGTTGGAATGCGGAGGGCTGCAGCACCTGGTGGCGGCGCACTTGAGCGAAAAGAACAATACACCCGTGTTGGTGCGTGAGGCGCTTGCAAGGGCCATGAACTGTGAGCTTGACTGGATACAGCTGGCCACGCAGGATGCAGGCTTGGGTTGGCGCGAATTGCTGACAGGCTGTTGAGCCAACCCGATTATTCCGATGGGCGGATGTAGACATAGTTTGCAGGTTGTCTAACAGATTGAAAAAGTGGAGAAATCTGGAAACCCCAATTTCCGTTTGCCACGCTGAAAAGGCCAAAAAGATTTTCAATATTTTGGGGAACGTGTGACTGGAGGGTGTGGCCGCCTTCCGGTAAAATGTTCGTCCGATTACGTCCCGCTTCCCGCAAGGACCAATCATGCTGCAGTTCCGTGGTGGCCCGGCGTTCTCCGATTTCCGCATCCAGAAACTGCTCGATAATCTGCACACGCTGATCCCGAGGGTTTCCGGTCTGAGCGCGGAATTCCGCTATTTCGTGGACTTGGCCGGTGTCCTCAGTATCGGCGAACAGCGCATCCTCAAGGAATTGCTGGCCGAAGACCAGCCGGTGGCAGATCAAACGCCGCCCGGATTATTGCTGTTATGTGTGCCGCGTTTCGGCACAGTTTCGCCCTGGGCCAGCAAGGCCACTGACATTGCTCACAACTGCGGTTTGGACAGAATC
This sequence comes from Gammaproteobacteria bacterium, assembly GCA_027317045.1. Taxonomy (GTDB): domain Bacteria; phylum Pseudomonadota; class Gammaproteobacteria; order Natronospirales; family REEB76; genus REEB76. The sequence goes on along the minus strand of DAHVFI010000231.1, from coordinate 2,055 downwards.
CGCCGTATCGAGCGCGGCATTGCTTTCCATCTGACCCACACCGGCGCGCCGCCCAATCGCGGTGCCTTGACGCGTGCCGCCCTTGTGCTGCATGACCGCATGACCCAGATACTGGTATACGATACCGATGAGGCGGCCAAACTCTTCGATCAGGCAGCGCCCGCGCCACTCCAGAGTGTGGATATCCTCAAGGGCGGCCGTCGGGCACTGGTGAAGGCCAACCAGGAATACGGTTTTGCGCTTTCCGATGACGAAATAAATTATCTGATCGAGAATTTCAAGAAGCTCAAGCGCAACCCAACGGACGCGGAACTCATGATGTTCGCCCAGGCGAATTCCGAGCATTGCCGTCACAAGATTTTCCGCGGTGACTGGATCATAGATGGGGAACCACAGGCCATTTCACCGTTTGACCTGATTCGCCGGACCCACGAACACAACCCCCAAGGGGTGTTATCCGCTTACCGCGATAACGCATCCGTCATCCAGGGTTACAAAGGCAGCCGCTTCTTTCCGCGCCCGTTGGACAAGCTCTACGCACGTCATGAGGAGCCCATCCACATCCTTATGAAAGTCGAGACCCACAACCATCCAAGCGCGATTTCGCCGTTCCCTGGCGCCGCTACCGGGGCCGGCGGTGAAATCCGTGACGAGACAGCGACCGGACGTGGAGCAAAACCCAAAGCCGGTCTCACGGGGTTCTCCGTATCCAATCTTCGCATTCCGGGATTCGAACAGCCCTGGGAGCGGGAATACGGCAAACCCGCGCGTATTGCCTCCGCCTTGGACATCATGCTCGAGGGACCCATCGGTGCGGCCGCGTTCAATAACGAATTCGGCCGGCCCGCCCTCAACGGCTATTTCCGCACCTACGAAATGCAGGTGAATGGGATTGCGCGCGGCTATCACAAACCCATCATGATTGCCGGTGGCCTGGGCAATATCCGCGGGTTACATGTTGAGAAAGAGGCACTACCCGCGGGTACCAAAGTGATTGTGCTGGGGGGACCCGCCATGATGATTGGTCTGGGCGGCGGGGCCGCCTCCAGCATGGCCAGCGGCGCCAGCGTCGAGGATCTGGATTTTGCCTCGGTGCAACGCGGTAATCCGGAGATCCAGCGGCGCGCCCAGGAAGTGATTGATGCCTGTTGGGCGTTGGGGGAAACCAATCCGATCCTCTCGGTTCATGACGTAGGTGCGGGCGGGCTGTCGAATGCGGTACCCGAAATCCTGGATGCGAGCCGGCGCGGCGGCCTGCTGGAACTCAGGAGCATACCCAACGACGAACCTGGAATGTCGCCTATGGAGATATGGTGCAATGAGGCCCAAGAGCGTTTTGTATTGGCGGTGGCGCCCGCGCAGCTCATGGAATTCGAACGTATCTGCAAGCGCGAGCGTTGCCCATTTGCCGTCATTGGTGAAGCCACCGGTGAACGCATGCTGGTGGTGAAGGATTCGCACTTCGATAGCCAGCCCGTGGATGTCAGCATGCAGGTCTTATTGGGAAAACCGCCAAAGATGCTGCGAGATGTGCAGCGCATCAAGCCGGCACCCAGTCGCTTCGATACCAGCAAACTTGATTTGCAGGATGCGGCCATGCGGGTACTGCACTTACCCGCGGTGGCGGACAAGAGTTTCCTCGTGACGATCGGTGACCGCAGTGTCGGCGGTCTTGTATGCCGCGACCAGATGGTGGGTCCATGGCAGGTGCCGGTCAGTGATCTGGCGGTTACCGCGGCGAGTTATGACGGCCACCATGGCGAGGCCATGGCCATGGGCGAACGCACCTCCTTCGCAGTGATCAATGCTCCGGCTTCGGGTCGTATGGCGGTGGCGGAAGCCGTCATCAACATCGCCGCCGCCGGCATCGGCGAGCTGGCACGGGTGCGGTTGTCGGCAAACTGGATGGCGGCCTGCGGACACCCTGGCGAGGACGCGGCACTTTACGACACCGTACGAGCCGTGAGCGAGCTGTGCGTGGCCTTGAATATCGCCATCCCGGTGGGCAAGGATTCCCTGTCAATGAAAACCGTATGGCAGCAGGAAGGTGAAACC
>DAHVFI010000216.1 GCA_027317045.1 Gammaproteobacteria bacterium | reverse complement strand
CTACAGCATTAGTGTCTTTTAGCAATAGTGCGGTGCTACCGAGTGCTACCTATGAATGACTCTCTTACCTGTCATGTTTGGAACATTTTCTATGGCAGCTTATGTGGAGTAATGTTGGCGCTGCTTGGTTGCGTACCGGCCATCGCACCGGGTCATGCAGAGCCAAAAAATATCTATGCACGCCAATTTGAAGAATATTGGTACAAATTTGACCGCCTCTATCCCTATTTTGATTACAAGCATGTGGACTGGCAGGCAATCTATGCTCATTACCGGCCACTGGCATACAAGGTAACAAACGAACAGCAACTGGTAACGTTACTGGCAAGCATGGGAACCGTGCTTAAAGATGTCCATGTATGGCTGAGATCCCCCGCGGGCAAATACGTAAATACTTATGATCCGGCTCGGGCTACTGATCCCAATTGGAACGCTGCAATACTCGGCAAGAAGTATGTAACGGATTTGGAGTATTTCGGCGGTGCCGACTGGGGGTTTGGCCATGTGCACGGTTTCGGCTATATCTTTATCGACGACTGGAATAAGCGGGCACTTTCCCTGGAGGATTTCGATGCGGTGTTATCGCAGTTCCCATCCAATACCGGTCTGATCTTGGATGTGCGCATGAATGAAGGCGGTGACGAGGCACTGGCCTACAAGGTGGCCGGGCATTTCACCTCCAGGCCACATCTAAGTGAATATTACCGCTACCGTAACGGACCGTTGCCCAGTGATCTTGGCCATGCGGTGCCCAGGTACCTGGAGCCTTCCCTGGGTGCCCGCTATACCGGACCGGTAATGCTGCTGATCGGTCCGGACAGTTTCAGCAGCACCGAGAACTTCATTGCTGCCATGCAGACGCTGCCGCAGGTGACCACTGTCGGTGCCACCACCGGTGGCGCTTCCGGCTGTCCGCATACTTTCAGCCTTGGTAAGGGTTGGCACTACAGCGTGCCGATTTGCTATGACATGACCGCCCGTGGCCGGGTGATCGAGTGGAACGGAATAAAGCCCGAGGTGGCAGTTGCCACCACGCCCGCTGATTTCAAGCACGGCGATGACCCGGTCCTGGATAGAGCCGTGATGCTGCTCAGGGCAAAGCTGAAAGCCGCAGAATAATCGCCGCAGGACCTGTGCTATCAAACGGATAGCCAATACAGGGCATACAGCCGCGGTTAATTGGAAGATACATATTTCTCGCGACGCAGGTTGTGGTTGTCGAAACCGGCGGCCTTGAGGCGCTCCACGGCCGTGTCAATCATGTCCGGATTGCCGCACAAATACACGATGTCGCGTTGAGGGTCAGGTTTGAGTT
>DAHVFI010000212.1 GCA_027317045.1 Gammaproteobacteria bacterium | reverse complement strand
GCGTACTTTTATCGACGAGGATTGCTGAATTCCGAGCCTTTGCCTGCATTTGTCAGCGCCGACTATCGACTGGATGCATTCACCGGGCGTACCATCGGTCTGGAATTTGGTACGCATGTCAGTAAGGGCAACTGGTGGCCCGCCGGTACACTCACTCTGCGCCTCGAACACTATACGCAGACGGGTGGCTCCGATCCGCAAGTGAATATTGGCGTACAGCAGAATTTCAGTCTATTTCCAGGTCTCAGTGCCAACATTGTCCAGGTCGACTATTCATTCGGATTTTGACAGCAATGTGGCTGCCGGGCTGCAGTTAGCCCCAGAGGCGGATTCGTGGCGCGCCCGATTCACCGCGATGGCGTGCCCTTGTGAGGTTTTGATCGACACACTTGATAAGTCAGTGGCGAATAACGCCGCCAACGCCGTTTCGATGGAAGCCTGGCGCATTGAGCGCAAGTTTAGTCGCTATCTTAGCGACAACATCATTTATAAGATCAATACGGCCGCAGGCCGGATCATTAAGGTGGATGAAGAGACGCAGCGGCTGTTGGATTTTGCGGCCTGCCTGTATCAGACGAGTGATGGCCTGTTCGACATCACGTCTGGAGTTTTACGCAAGGTCTGGCATTTCGATGGCAGTGATCAGTTGCCGGATGCGGCCTCCGTACGCGATGTACTGAAGCTGGTGGGGTGGCATCGTGTTCAATGGAAAGCACCTTACCTGCGGATGCCGGCGGGCATGGAAATCGATTTCGGCGGCATCGGTAAGGAATACGCGGTGGATCGTGCGGCTCAACTTGCCAGCGTCGCGAGCGGCGTATCTCTGCTGATCAATTTTGGCGGTGATATTGTTGCGACGGGACCGCGCACAAAAGACAGAGCTTGGAAAGTTGCCATCGAAAGTACGGCTCAAGATCAACCGACACCGATGGTCGAACTCAAACGCGGTGGGGTTACAACCAGTGGCGATGCGCGCCGATTTTTATTGAAGGACGGTGTCCGCTATGGCCATATTCTGGACCCGCGTAACGGTTGGCCAGTCCGTGATGCGCCCCGTTCAGTAACCGTACTCGAGGCAAACTGCACCCAGGCCGGTGTGCTATCAACCTTGGCGATTCTACAGGGGCGTGGTGCCGAGAAATTTCTTCGCAAGCACAAAGTTGCCCATTGGATCAGCCGATAGAAAATGTGCCCCGCCAACAGCACGGATACCAGAACTGATGTTGTTTACGACGTATATCAAGGAATTCAAGTTACATGTTCGGACAGTAGTGTCCCAATGTTATTCAAACAGATTCAACTGGTTGCGTGTGTCGTCTGAAATCGCATCGACCACGGTCTGGACACGTAATTGATCCAAGGAGATTCTTCCGAACAGCGTAAGCCTCAATATCCGTAGGATAAGGATTACCTTTCCTTCACGGGCAGCACACCGCACTCAGATGGATACTTTCTTTGATTTTGTGAGGATTTTGGCATCCTGTTTTGAACTGCCCAACCTTGAAGGCGTGGGTTCGAGAAGCTCGAGCCAGTGGCGAACCGGTAAGGAAGCACTGACGGCGAGATGCAGCTCGCAGCCGACGATGGCGGTGGCGATGAGCATGGGGGCGCCGCTCATGAGCGCGGCGAGTTTGCGCGCCCGCAGCGCTTCGGAAATCTCCGGCTGGGTGAGCGAATAACTTCCGGCTGAACCACAGCACAGATGCGCCTCGGGCACCGGCGTAAGCAGGTAACCGGCGCGCGCCAGTATCGTTTCCACCGCGGCGGCACGGTGCAGGGCATGCTGCAGTGTGCAGGGCGCGTGAAAGGCAATTCGCTTGCCCGCGCCGATCCCGGCCCAGTGTTCGATCGCCGGTGCAATCAACTCCGAAGGATCCCGCAGTGCCGCGGCCACGCCTTGCGCGCGTTCCGCCCAGGCCGGTTCGTGACGGAAAATGTCCGGATAATCACCGATCATGGCGGCGCAGCCCGAAGCGGTCACCACGAACGCCTCGGCGCCTGCCTGTAGTCTGTCTTCTACCCTGGCGATGAGGTCACGCATACGCGCACGGCCTTGATCCTGTGCGCCGATATGCCAGGCAAGCGCGCCGCAGCAACCCGCGATGGATTGCGTACCGCAGCCGAGGCGGTCCAGCGCGCGCGCCAGCGCAGCGTTGGTCGCGGGCGTGGCGACCGATTGTACGCAGCCCTCCAGTACCAGCGCCTGTCGCGGGTGGTGTGCCGCTGGCCGCAGCAACAAGCGTTGGCGCGCCGGCAGTTTTTCGGCGATCCACACCGGCAGCAGCGGGCGCAGGGGTCGCAGCAGCGCGAGTATCAGGCGCAGCCGCCAGGGGTGAGTGAACAGCCAGCGAATGCCGGTGCGCCGGAGCCGTGCGCGCCAGGACCGGAGCACCTGCCGTTCCACCACGGCGCGGCCGATATCGGCAAGCCGCGCGTAGCGCACCCCCGAGGGACAGGTGGTTTCGCAGGCGCGGCAGGTGGGGCAGCGGTCGAGATGCTGCGCGGTGATGGCGGTGGGGGTTTCGCCCTCGAGCACTCGCTTGATGAGGTAGATGCGCCCGCGCGGACCATCGAGCTCATCCCCCAGAAGCTGGTAGGTCGGACAGGTGGCGGTGCAGAAACCACAGTGCACACAGGCGCGCAGAATTGCTTCCGCTTCATTGCCCTCAGGCGTGCCACGGATGAAATCGGCGAGGTGGGTTTCCATGGCGTCGCTCTAGATTCCGGCGTACAGGCGCCCGGGGTTGAGAATGCCGGCCGGATCGAAGGCGGCCTTGAGCCGCTGGTGAAGGTGATGCAGCGCAGGCGTGAGCGGTGTGAAGGGGTCCTCGGCGGGGGGCGCGCCTCGGGCAGGTCGGAACAGAGTTGCGTGACCCCCAGTGGCGGCAGTGCGTGCGCGCACTTGGTCCGCGGAAATCCCGGTTTTCACCCAGCGCTGCGCCCCACCCCAGGTGACGACTTCGGGTCCGTCCAGGGCCAGGGGCGCGGCAGTGGAGGGCAACGCCAAACGCCACAAGGGGCGCGGATCAGCGAAAAACGCGCCCGTGTGTTCGCGCAGATCGCGCCAGAACTCCTCCGCCTGCGACAGATGCTCGCCGCCGAGTCCGGCCGCTGCGGCAGCAATTGCCGGCGCGGGACCCGAGAGGCGTACATAGAGTTGTCCATCGCTCCAGGCGGTGGCCGAGAGCGGCAGCGGCCGGCCGCCCCAGCGGTTCATGAGTTCGATGGCCGAGGCCTCGTCCCGCTCGAAGACCAGCGTGGTTTCCGCCTCAGGCCGGGGCAGCACCTTGAGCGAGATCTCGAGCAGCACACCCAGCGTGCCGAAAGCGCCGGCCATGAGACGCGAGAGGTCGTAACCCGCGACGTTCTTCATGACCTCGCCGCCGAAATGCAGGATCTCGCCCTTGCCGTTGATGATCCGACAACCGAGCACGAAGTCCCGGGCCGCGCCCGTGTAGGCACGGCGCGGGCCGCTGAGGTTGGCGGCAATGGTGCCGCCGAGGGTGGCCGTCGTGCCGAAAGAGGGCGGCTCGAAGGCGAGCATCTGTCCGCGAGCGGCGAGCGCTGCCTCGATGTCGGCGAGCGGCGTACCGGCGCGGGCGCTCAACACCAGCTCCTCGGGGACGTAATGCATGATGCCGCAGTGTTCGCTCACGGCGAGTGGCGCACCCGCAACATGGCGACCGAGAAAACGCTTGGTACCGCCGCCGCTAATTATCAGTGGCGTGTGCGCCGCGGCCGCCTCACGCACACGTGCCACGATCGCCGCGCTCTGGTCGTTTTTGTCCATCGTTCAGTAGCGCTCGAGGCCCGGGAACCGCAACTCGCCCCGGTGCACGTGCATACGGCCGTATTCGGCGCAGTGCGCCAGCGTCGGAACCGCTTTGCCGGGATTGAGCAGCCCGGCGGGATCGAAGGCGCGCTTCACGGCATGAAAC
>DAHVFI010000210.1 GCA_027317045.1 Gammaproteobacteria bacterium | reverse complement strand
GACTCAAGTTCCTTGCCACGCGCAGTGAGATCAATAAGCGTAGTGGCGATGGGCGGCGGTGCGTATTCACGTCGCAGGATGCCGGTCTTTTCCAGGCCCTCCAGCCGTTGTGCCAGCAGGTTGGTGGCGATGCCCGGAAGGCCCTGGCGCAGGTCGGTGTAGCGGAGGGGTCCGCGGATCAGCAATTCCCGCACGATTAGCAGGCTCCAGCGGTCCCCGACCAAGTCGAGGGCTTTCGCCATGGCACAGAATTGCCCGTAGGAACGCATAGCCTTAGTATAGCACTATATTTATTATTTCAATTTAGTACTTGATTTTTTAAAGTTAATGAACTAAACCTATAAACAGGCAAATTTCCCCTATTCATAGGAGTGACACATGGGTAATCCAGTTCTGCATTTTGAGGTCCTGGGCAAGGACGCGAAGGTGCTGCAGAGTTTTTACCGGGACGCATTCGACTGGGAGATGGCAGCGTCGGTCCCGGGGTATGCCATGGCGCTGCCCAGTGCGCAGGGCGGTATCAACGGTGGAATCGGCGCCGCCACGGGCGGCGGCCCGGGTCATGTGACCTTCTATATTGAGGTCCCCGACCTGAAGCGCAGCTTGGAAAAAATCACGCATTTGGGCGGCCGCACGGTCATAGAGCCGATAGCCATCCCGGGCGGGCCCACCATTGCCCTGTTCGGCGACCCGGAAGGGCATGTGGTGGGCCTTGTGCAGGCAGGCACCACCAAGAGCAGCCGGCCATGAAGCCCGTCACGATACTGCGTGTCGCCGCCGCCATCGCTCTGCTGCAGTTCATCGGCCACGCGACGCTGTTTCTCACCTATGTTCCCAAACACGGCGCGGAAGAGATCGCCGTGGTGCAGGCCATGCGCGATCACATTTTCAACTTCTCGGGTATGCAGCGCAGCTATTGGGACATGTATTTCGGTTACGGCCTGATGGCGGCCATCAACTGCCTGTTCGAAGCGGTGCTGTTCTGGCAGCTCGCGGCGATTGCAAAGACGTCGGCGCGGCTGGTGCAACCCGTCGTTGCGCTGTTCCTGGTGGCCAATCTCGTGTACGCGGCGCTGGTATGGATCTATTTCTTTCCGCTACCGGGTTATTTCGATCTGGCCATCGGCCTGTGTCTGGGTCTGGCGTTGTTCGCCGGCCGTACTAAACGCGCCGTGGTGGCGTGATTCTAACCGCGATAGGGCAAGCCCTCCCGGATTCCGGCTGTCCGCTACGTTCAAACGGACAGCGGCCAGCATGATGACGGACACGCGTCTTTTTGAAGGGTGCTTGGGAGTAAACAGGGAAAAGTATTTTTGGATATTGTTCGAAAGAAGTCCCGCGTTTGCGGGACTTCTTTCACCCGCCGTTATTTCATGACCGCCTGCACGCGCTTATGTAGTTCCTTCAATGGCACATCCTCGATGTGCGTGCCCAGGTACCAGCGGTGGCCATAAGGATCAACCAGCGTCCCCATGCGGTCACCGTAGAACTGGTTTTGGAGCGACCGCTCCACCCGGGCGCCCGCCGCCACGGCGCGCTCGAAC
>DAHVFI010000207.1 GCA_027317045.1 Gammaproteobacteria bacterium | reverse complement strand
ACTTGAGACTGCCAAAGGCAGTTGCGCACAGACTACCGCTGCCATCATGTGTATGGCGAATAACAAGGTCGCCATGAGCCGCGATGGGCGAATTTCAAACTCGAGAGGTTCGCTGTAAGGCGTCGATGACACGGCGCTGCTCCACGGCCTCCGGCGATGCGCGGCCCACGATATAGGACATTAAGACGGGGTCAGGCAACTCCAGCAACGCTGCAAACGCATGCTGCTCTGCCAATGCTGCCTGGCCGAAGCGGGTATTCAGATAAGCCTCGAGCAGCACATCCAGTTCTTTCATGCCACGGCGGCACTGCCAGCGCAGACGGGATAACTCAGACATGGCGCATTAATCCGTCCTTGATAGAGCTGCCAAACTATTCGTCCAGCAACAGACCGTAGCACGAAACTTTAGTGTTCCCTCTCGACCAAGAGCTTCTTGATTTCTGCGATGGATTTGGCGGGATTGAGCCCCTTGGGACAGGTACGGGTGCAGTTCATGATGGTATGGCAACGATACAGCTTGAACGGATCCTGCAGTTCATCCAGCCGTTCGCCGGTGGTCTCATCACGGCTGTCCGCGATCCAGCGGTAGGACTGGAGCAAGAGCGCCGGACCCAGATAGCGATCGGGATTCCACCAATAGCTGGGGCAAGCGGTCGAGCAGCATGCGCACAAAATGCACTCATACAGCCCATCAAGCTTTGCGCGCTCTTCCTTTGACTGCAATCTTTCACGGTCCGGCGGCGGCGACTCAGTACGGATCCAGGGTTTGATGGATGCGTATTGGGCAAAGAAATGCGTGAGATCCGGTACCAGGTCTTTTATCACCGGCAGGTGCGGTAACGGATAAATCTTCACATCGCCCTTGATGTCTTTAATATCATGGGTGCAGGCGAGCGTGTTGGTACCGTCGATATTCATGGCACATGAACCGCACACCCCTTCGCGGCAGGAACGCCGCAAGGTCAAGGTGGCGTCAACCTCGTTTTTGATTTTCAGCAGCGCATCCAATACCATCGGCCCGCACTTGTCCAAATCAACTTCATAGGTGTCCATGCGCGGATTCCGGCCGCTGTCCGGGTCGTAACGGTATACCTGGAAACGCCGGATGTTCTTGGCGCCTTCCGCCGCCTTCCAGGTCTTGCCTTGCTGGACGCGGGAGTTCTTCGGTAGTGTGAATTCGGCCATGACTCCAACCTCTGATCAGTAAACCCGCTTTTTCGGCGGGAATGCCTTGATATCGTCCGACAGGGTGTAACTGTGCACCGGCCGGTAATCTATCTTGACCTCGGAAGACTCATTCATCCAGGCAAGGGTATGCTTCATCCAGTTCTTGTCGTCGCGCTCGGCATAATCCTCGCGCGCGTGAGCGCCGCGGCTTTCAGTGCGGTTAATGGCGCCGGCCATGGTGACGGTGGCACAGGCCAAGAGGTTGGCAAGCTCCAGGGTCTCAGCCAGATCGCTATTCCAGATCAGCGAACGGTCGGTTACCCTGACTTGTTCAAATGAATCGTACACATCTTTAAGGCGCTTGCTACCCTCCTGCAAAGTCTTGCCGGTACGGAAGACAGCGGCGTCTGACTGCATAACCTTCTGCATCCGCAGCCGGATCTCCGCCGTAGTCTCGGAACCATCGGCATGACGGAGTTTGTCAAAGCGCGCGATAACCTGATCGGTGGCTTCCCGGGGAAAGCTGCGCGGTGTCTTGCCGGCTTTCACGGTTTCCGCACAGTGCTGTGCGGCGGAACGTCCGAATACCACGAGGTCCAGCAATGAATTGGAGCCTAGCCGGTTGGCGCCATGCACAGACACGCAGGCAGTCTCGCCAATGGCCATGAGACCGGGAATCACCTGGTCAGGATTGCCATCCTTCAAGGTGAGCGTTTCGCCGTGATAATTGGTGGGAATACCACCCATGTTGTAATGCGCCGTGGGCAACACCGGTATCGGCTCCTTGAGTACATCCACGCCGGCGAAGATGCGCGCGGTCTCGGCGATGCCAGGCAAATGTTCGTGGATCACTTCCGGCCCGAGGTGCTGTAAATTCAAAAGAATATGGTCTTTCTCCGGACCTACGCCGCGGCCTTCACGGATTTCGATGGTCATGGCACGCGATACCACATCGCGTGACGCCAGGTCTTTGGCGTGCGGAGCATAGCGTTCCATGAAGCGCTCGCCCTGCGAGTTGGTGAGATAACCGCCCTCGCCGCGCACACCCTCGGTGATCAGGCATCCGGCACCGTAGATGCCGGTGGGATGGAATTGCACAAATTCCATGTCCTGGAGGGGCAGGCCGGCACGCAATACCATGCCGTTACCGTCACCCGTGCAGGTATGCGCCGAGGTGCAGGAAAAATACGTCCGTCCGTAGCCACCAGTGGCCAAGATGGTCTGTTGCGCCACGAAGCGGTGCAGAGTGCCGGTGGCCAGATCCCAGGCGATGACACCGCGGCACACGCCGTTTTCCATCAGCAGGTCCAGCGCGAAGCATTCGTAGTAAAACTCAGCATTGTGCTTCAGGCTCTGCTGATAGAGAGTGTGCAGCATGGCGTGGCCGGTACGGTCGGCGGCGGCACAAGTGCGGTGCGCGGTGCCTTCGCCAAAATGCGTGGTCATGCCGCCGAACGGCCGCTGATAGATTTTGCCCTCCTCCGTGCGCGAGAACGGCACGCCGAAATGTTCCAGCTCGATGACCGCCGGCACGGCCTCACGGGTCATGTATTCGACGGCATCCTGGTCGCCCAGGTAATCGCCGCCCTTCACCGTGTCGTACATGTGCCAGCGCC
>DAHVFI010000204.1 GCA_027317045.1 Gammaproteobacteria bacterium | reverse complement strand
TCATTGATGTGATTGAACTGTTCGCCGGGGATCCGCAGACCGAAGGCATCCTGATGGTGGGCGAGATCGGCGGTTCCGACGAGGAAGCGGCCGCGGCCTTCATCAAGCAGCATGTGCGCAAACCGGTGGTGGCTTATATCGCCGGTGTCACCGCGCCCGCCGGTAAACGCATGGGGCACGCCGGCGCCATCGTTTCCGGCGGCAAAGGCACCGCCCAGGCCAAGTTCGAGGCGCTGGAAGCCGCGGGTGTGACCACCGTGCATTCGCCCGCGGAACTGGGCAGCGCCATGGCGAAATTGCTCAAGGGGAAGCGCGCCAAATCCGCGCGCCAACCCAGGGGCAAGAAGCCGGCCCACACCCGATCCGGGCGCGTATCCAAAAAGGTCAAAAGCAAAACCGGCAAGAAGAAAGGCCGTGCACGCCGCTAAATTGGGCTACGCTGCAAGCATCATCAGAATCCCCGCCGGCGGTGGGGATTTTTCTTATGAGACAATATCAACATGAGCGCCACGCTGCGCATCGTCATGGCCCAGTTGAATCTCCTGGTGGGAGACGTGCCGGGCAATGTCGGGCAGATTATCGGCGCGGCGGTTCGCAGCCGCGATGAATTACACGCTCAGCTCGTGGTATTTCCAGAACTTGCGCTGACCTCTTACCCACCCGAAGACTTGTTGTTTCATTCCGGCCTGCGACGCGAAGTGGAGACGGGGGTGCAACGTTTGGCGGATGAAATACGCGGCATATCCGTATTGGTGGGTTATCCGCTGTATGAACATGGCCGCATTTATAACGTAGTCAGCTTGATTGGCGACGGCAAACTGCACGCCACCTATCGCAAACAGGAACTCCCCAACTACAGCGTATTTGACGAAAAGCGCTACTTCACACCCGGTGGGGATGCCACCTTGATAGATATCGCGGGTGTTCCCATGGGGCTCAACATCTGTGAGGACATCTGGCACCCGCAACCGCCGGATCGGGCGGTGGCGGCCGGTGCACGACTGCTGTTGATTCCCAATGCTTCACCTTTCGAGATAGGCAAACAGCAGCAACGCGAGCAGCTGTTGCGGCAGCGTGTCGCCACGATTGGTATACCGATCGTGTATGTCAACCATGTCGGAGGCCAGGACGAGCTGGTGTTTGATGGCGGCTCACTGGCGGTCAATGCGGATGGCAGTGTGGCGGTGCGCGCTCCGAGCTTCGAGGCGGGTCTGTATCCGGTGGATTTCAGGGTGAGCGGTCAA
>DAHVFI010000184.1 GCA_027317045.1 Gammaproteobacteria bacterium | reverse complement strand
GGCCATCAACAAGTGGGTGGTCAAGTACCTGGGTGCCTGAACGACGCTTGCGCCAAACTTTGCTATTTACACTCGGAAGCTGCTCCTGTTGAAATAATGGGGTGGTTAATCCCTTTTGCAGTGCTATCTTTAATCTTCAAGGGGAGGCCACTGAAAGGAGCGGAAGATGGCCAGGAACATCGCGGTGTTTGCGGACGGCACTTGGGAAAGCAATGAGGCCGCTAATCCCACCAATGTGGTGAAGCTGCACGCGGCGCTGCTGCCGAAAAATAAAAAGGGTAATCAGCAACTATCTTGTTACCAGATCGGGCTGGGCGCGGAAGGCTGGAAGGCGTGGCGCCTGCTGAGCGGTGCCACCGGCGCGGGCTTGAGTGAGAACGTCCAGGATCTTTATGGTTATCTGGTGCTGAATTACCAGCCGGGCGACCGGCTGTTTCTGTTCGGCTTCAGCCGCGGCGCCTACACGGTGCGCAGCCTCTCGGGCCTGATCCGCAGCGCCGGTATCCTGCGGCCGGAAAACTTCGAGCGCATCGAAGAAGCCTATGCACGGTACATCGAGCGTGGAATTGAAACCCATCCGCGCGCGGTGCGCGCGCGCAATTTCCGCCAGGCCTATGCCTGGCCGGAATTCGCGGAGCCGGACGATTTCGTCATTCATTGCATCGGCGTGTGGGACACGGTGGGTTCCCTCGGGATTCCCGGCACCGGCGTGGAAAAACTGGTGGAGCGCTTCCACGACACGGACTTGAGCACCTTTACGCACTATGCGTTCCAGGCGCTGGCGGTGGACGAACGCCGCAGCACCTTCGTGCCTTGCCTGTGGACGCAGCAGCCCGGTGCGCCGGCGGAGCAGGTGTTGGAACAGGTCTGGTTCGCGGGCGTGCACTCCGATGTAGGGGGTGGTTACCAGCAGGACGGCCTGTCCAACGACACCCTGGCCTGGATGTGGCGGCGGGCGGAGCAGGCGGGTCTGGCGCTGGACCAGAAGCAGTTCCCGGCGCGCAACCCCTTCGATACCTTGCACGACTCACTGACCGGAGTGTTCAAAGTGCTGAGTTGGTTTGGCAGCGGCCGGCGCCGCATTGTCCTGAAGCAGGCCCCCGGGACACCGGCCACCCACCAGGGCGTCCACGAATCGGTGAAAGCCCGCTTCGACAAACAGGATCCGAAGTACAAGCCGAAGAATCTCGGGACCTATCTGCAAGATCCGCATTCCGTGTATGTGAACGATTGATGTCATCCGACCAGCGCCCGGGAAGACATTTTCCATTGTCCTACGCCCGCGTCCTTGCCCTGACGGCGTTGACCATGGTGGCCTTTGCGGGCAATTCACTGCTGTGCCGGGCGGCGCTGGGCCACACCCACATCGATGCCGCCAGCTTTACCACGATCCGGCTGGTTTCCGGCGCGCTGGTGCTGTGGCTGATCACGCGCCTGCGGCGCGGCACTCGCAGCGGCACGGGCAACTGGCGGTCGGCCTTGGCGTTATTCATTTATGCCGCCGGTTTTTCCTATGCATATATGAGTCTGCCGGCATCCAGCGGCGCTTTGCTGCTGTTCGGCGCGGTACAGGCCACCATGATCGGTTACGGAATCTGGACCGGCGAACGCCTGCGGCGTCCGCAGCTCACCGGTCTGATCTTGGCGTTCGCAGGGCTTCTTGGTTTGTTGTTGCCCGGTGTCACGGCGCCGCCGCTGTTCGGTTCCCTGTTGATGTTGGGCGCCGGCGTGGCCTGGGGCATCTATTCCCTGCGCGGCCGGGGCGCGGGCAACCCCATCGCGGTGACCGCGGGCAATTTTCTGCGCGCGGTGCCGATCGCGCTTGCCTTGAGCGCGTTGACGTATAAAGGCGTAGCCATGGATGCCGACGGATTCGGGTACGCGGTGGCGTCCGGTGCGCTGGCCTCCGGACTGGGCTACGCGCTTTGGTACACGGTGATACCGGCCTTGAAAGCCACCCGCGCCGCCAGCGTGCAACTCAGCGTGCCGGTGATCGCGGCCCTGGGCGGTGTCCTGTTTCTGGGTGAGCACCTCAGCCTGCGCCTGGTGTTGGCATCCGTCGCCATCCTGGGCGGGATCGCGTTGGTGATCCTGGAAAAGCGTGTCGCCAACGGCGGCCGACCAATCAACGCCGAACAGCAATAAATGACACAGCCTCTGATACAGTAGGGCAGAGATGAAACCGGCATGGGTACACTCTCGTGCATTCAATCTCGAGCATCGCGTTGCGGAAAGACATGTTCGACGGCGGTGCCAATGGACGAAAATGAGATAACCACTTGTATGGGAGGCCAAGTCATGAGTGATAAATCTGTCGAGTATCCATTGAGCCATGCGTTGAAAGTGCGCCTCCGTAACCGCGGGCAAGTTATAAAGCGCTGCATCATGAGCGTCGCGCCGTTTCTCTTGCTGGCGGTGGTCGCGGCACCGTCGCAGGCGGCCCAACCGAAGGCGGCGGGCACGCCTGCGAAGGCGCCCGAGTGGGTGTATCCGCTCATACCCGGATTCGGCGGCGTGCATCCGCGCCCCGATCTGCCGGTGCGGCCCGATCCCTCCGTCAATTACAAGATATTTGTGGATGTGGTCAGTCACAACAGGGATCCGGCGGGACGATTCGAAGGCCTGCAGCGCCTCGCACAGCTGGTCAATCTGCTGGCTTACGCCAAGGTTCCGCCCCAGCACGTGCATATCGTGGCGTTACTCGACGGCGAGTCGGCAATGGCAGCGGTGAACAATGACTTTTACCGAAAGAACTTCAAGGGAGACAATCCGAATCTGGCCCTGGTGCAGGCGCTGAAAAAAGCGGGAGTTGAATTGCTGATCTGCGGACAGGGGCTGGCTGAAAATGGAATGCCCGACAGCGTGGTGAGCCCGGATGCGACGGTGACCCTGTCGGCTTTGACCGATGTGGTGGTCTACGGCCAGCGTGGTTATACCTACATGCAGTTATAGCGCTGCCGTACCG
>DAHVFI010000180.1 GCA_027317045.1 Gammaproteobacteria bacterium | reverse complement strand
GGTTTGAAGAGGTCGTATTCGCCACCGGGGTATTGCCGCGGAACCCGACTATTCCCGGCCTAGACCATCCCAAGGTGCTTTCCTACGTGGATGTGCTGTTGCGAAACAAACCTGTGGGCAGGAGCGTGGCTATCATCGGTGCGGGCGGTATCGGTTTTGACGTGGCAGGATTTCTGGCGGATACCGAGGCTTCATCGAACCTTGACGCGTCCAGGTTCTTTCTCGAGTGGGGTGTGGACAGGGATTACAAGATGCGCGGTGCGCTCACTGCATCCCAAGTCGAACTCCCGGAGCGCAACATCACATTGCTACAGCGTAAAACCATGCCATTCGGCAAGAGTCTCGGTAAAACAACCGGCTGGATCCATCGCGCATCACTGCGCCATAAACAGGTGAAGATGCTGGGCGGCGTGAGTTATGAGCGAATTGACGAGGCTGGCTTGCACATACGAATCAATGGTGAGCCGCAACTGCTGACTGTGGATAATGTGATTATCTGCGCCGGCCAGGAATGTAACCTTCAAGTTTACAATGCGTTTAAGACGCAGCGAGTACCTGTGCATCTAATTGGTGGGGCGCGGCTGGCGACGGAACTGGATGCCAAACGTGCCATTGACGAGGGGATGCGTTTGGCGGCCACACTGTGACATATTTCATCAGATGTCCCAGGGATAGGCCTTTCCCCGCATTTCGGCGTAGATTCTTCATCTGCGAGCAGCTATGCTTCTGCGGGTCTGGACTTGCCGCTGAACCATGAGAACTGGAGTCGCCGCCATGCTGAAGTTTGATGTCTGTCGTTGGATCGCCGGAGTCTCTGCCGTGGGCACCATGCTGGTGCTTATCGGGTGCTCCTCTTCCAAACCCTATACCTTAGTGGCGCAATTGCAGCCCCTGTTCCAGCAAGCGCGAATCGTAGCGGCTACCATCGACGTGACCGGTGACTCCTGCAGTGCGCGCATCATGCTATTGAATTCCCTTAAAGCCTGGAAGCCTTTATGTTTTGTGAAGAAGGATCAGACCACCTACAAAAGTTTTCTCATTGGGGGTCAGGAAGTGGATTTCGGTGCGGTCGGTAACAGCTTCCAAGTGTTGAGCACCACGGTACCGACCTTGCCTGCGCCGGCATCGCCCAATTCCGCTGCTTCCTCTGTAGACAGCGGCTCTGGTTTTCCGAGGCAGTGGAACGAATCTCCCTATCCGGGCCATGCGGTACTCGAGGGCCAGAATTCGGGCTTCATGGTGACCAAGGCGATTCTGAGCGTCAACGGTAGCCAAGGTATTCTGGATGTGACCTACAAGGTCGGTTATGCCCCCTTGCATCTCGAATGCACTGTACTTGCCAATCAACACGGTGACTTCACGCTGATGTTCAACCCCACTGAGTTGACCAAGCTCTGGCCTGGCGCTCATTACGACATCCCCTTAACTTCCGAAGGCTCCAGTATTTCCGGCAACATTTGGGACTCACGCGGGTTTGATACCTGGACACCCAGCCTTCCGCCCCAGTGGACAGCGACATCCTATTCCTCTGATTGAATGCGACATGAATTCGGCCTGCAGAAGCGGACGGTCTTTTTTGAAAGATGTCTTGCATGGCGAAAAAATACACATCAAACCACTACCAGCGCTTACATGGCCCCGATACGGATGTATCGGGATTCATCCTCGAGCAGATGCTGCGCACGCTGCTGAAACACGCAAAACTGGATCGCAAGCACGACATTCCCTATCTTGCCGGATATAGC
>DAHVFI010000173.1 GCA_027317045.1 Gammaproteobacteria bacterium | reverse complement strand
CGTTTGAGACGTGCTTCCGCGTCTGCGCGCCCCAGGCGAACTTCAATGCCGTCGTTGAGTTCCAGCGTGGAGTCGCCGCGCGCATCTACTGTCAATTGCTGCAGCGTCAGTCCACGCGTCGTCAGCAATGAGGTAAACGCGTTGAATTCCGCCAACACGTCCTGCTCGCTGCCTTCCGGACCCGACAACCTGGGCAGCTTTGCCCAGGCGCCGTCCATGGAATGCACAAATACCCGGCCTTGGGCGTCCATCAGGCCCGTGCCGTTCCAGCGCGCCACCGGCACTTCCTCGGTGATGTCGATATAAAGTGTGTGCGGCCAGCTGCGGCGCACGGCCGCACTGGACACCCAGGGCACCGCCCGTACGGCTGCTTGAATCTGCGCCACATTGGTGCTGAAAAATCCCTTGCCCAGCGCCGGCAGCACCGCCGCCTGCACTGCCTGCGGCTGCACATGCACAAGCGGTCCCGGGATCACCAACTCGGTCAGGGCCGGTCCCGAGAATAGTGGTCGCGAGAAATACCTCGTCCACAGGATCGCCGCCAGCAGCATTATCAAGGTCACGCCAGTCAGCCACAGCAACCGGCGCCGCATTACTCCGCTCTCAGCATGACGTGCACGCGGGCTCAATGTTTATGCTCCATCTTGGATGACTGCTGCGGACATTCACGCGCCAGTCGCTGCGTCAGTTCTGCCGTTATACTGCCGATGTCGCCGGCGCCGAGCGTCAACAGCAGATCTCCATCCTTGAGAAGACTGAGCAAGACTTCCGGTAAATCCTGTGCCTGCGCTACGAACACCGGATCGACATGGCCGCGATTGCGGATGGAGCGTGCCAGCGCACGCCCATCAGCGCCGGCGATGGCTGCTTCACCCGCTGCATATACGTCCAGCAACACCAGCACATCCACCTGCGACAGTACTTCGGCAAAATCCTCGAATAAGTCGCGCGTGCGCGTATAACGGTGCGGCTGGAACGCCACCACCAGCCGCCGAGACGGCCAGCCTTCGCGCGCCGCCTCCAGGGTAGCCGCGAGTTCACGCGGATGATGGCCATAGTCATCCACCAGCAGCACCTGGCCTGCAGGTATCCGGATCTCGCCGTGAATCTGAAAGCGGCGGCCCACACCCTGGAAATTGGCGAAGGCACGCAACAAGGCGTCGTCGCCGATTTCCAAATCTTGCGCGATGGCCATGGCCGCAAGGGCGTTGAGCACGTTGTGTCGTCCGGCGAGATTGAGCGTGACTTCCAGTGCTTGTGATTGCCCCGGTTTCCACGCCTTGAAACGGGTCACGTTGCCTGCGCGCCGAATATCAGTGGCGCGGAAATCCGCGACCTCGTTGAAGCCATAGGTAATGACCGGCCGGGCCACTTCCGACATAATGTTGCGCACCTCCGCATCCTCCAGGCACAGTACCGCGAGGCCATAAAACGGCAGGTGATGCAGGAACTCGATGAAGGCGGCGCGCAGACGGTTAAAATCCCCGGCATAGGTGCCGAGATGATCAGCGTCTATATTGGTGACCACCGCCACCAGCGGCTGTAAGTAGAGGAATGAAGCATCACTTTCGTCCGCCTCCGCCACCAGATAGCGGCCGGTACCCAGGCGCGCATTGGCGCCGGCGCTGATAAGGCGACCACCAATAATGAAAGTCGGGTCCAGGCCGGCTTCCGAGAGCACGCTCGCCACCAAACTGGTGGTGGTGGTCTTGCCATGGGTGCCGGCCACGGCGATACCGAAACGGAAACGCATGAGTTCGGCGAGCATTTCCGCGCGCCGCACCACCGGGATGCGGCGTGCGTGCGCCGCCGCCACTTCCAGATTGTCCTCAGTGACGGCGCTCGACATGACAACCACATCCGCATCCGTCAGGTGTTCCGCGCGGTGACCAAGACTCACTTGCGCGCCCAGGCCGGTGAGCCGCCGGGTGATGGAGTTCTGCCTGAGATCGCTGCCGCTCACGCGATAGCCGAGATTGATGAATACCTCGGCGATACCACCCATACCGGCGCCGCCGATGCCGACGAAGTGCAGATGCCGGATGCGGCGCATGAATTCGTTCATGCGAGCCCTCCCACCTGCAAACAAACCTCGGCGACTTTTTCAGCCGCATCCGCTTTGGCCAGTGCCCGCGCGCGCTTGGCCATACCCAGCATGATGTTCCGGTCACGCAGCGGGTGAGCGAGTACAGTGCTCAGGGTCTGCGGCGAAATTTTGGATTCAGGCAACAA
>DAHVFI010000149.1 GCA_027317045.1 Gammaproteobacteria bacterium | reverse complement strand
CGTTTGGCGCGCGCGCTGTCGGTGGACGTCCCCGAAGACCTGGAAGCGCGTATTGTGTTACATACCACTTTCCGGCCTGCGCGCCGGCGCACGTATCCGTGGTTGGCGGCCGCCGCCACGGTGGTGCTCGCCGTCGGTGTGGGCATCGCTGCATGGCAGGTGAATGTTCGCGAGCGCAACATGCCGCTCGCGGAGGCGGTGGTGCAGCACGTCATGCAGCAGCCCCAGGCGCTGCTGGCCAGCACCACACCCATTGACGATGCGTCTGTGGGCGCGGTTCTGGAACGTGTGGGCGCCAAACTGCAGGGCAGCATGGGGCCGATTACCTACGCGAATACCTTTTATATGCACGGTCAGATGGGCGCGCAGCTGGTGATGATGACGCCGCACGGCGCGGTCATGCTGCTGCTCCTGCCGCACATTCATGTGGACAAGCGCATGCAAATGGACACCCAGGGATTCCATTGCATGATCGAGCCCATGGGTATTGGCAGTATCGCCATCGTCGCCAGTGCCAGCATGCCCATGGATGGCATGGAACACCACATCATGTCCATGGTGCAGTGGACCACCTGAAAAGCCGCGCCAGGGTTTATGGGGTTTTCGCCGGCAAGCTTATTTCCAGGATCCCGGCCGTTGTCAGGCGGCCGGACATTTATAATGATCCACCCGCGCCACTGAGTGCTTGTCCGGCATGAAACTCATCAACCGCGAGCTTGTTGCCGGACTGCATGCGGCTGCGCTTGTCTCACCGCGGCTGCGCACCCATCACAATCTGCACGCCTCCCATGACGAGAGCATCCAGCGCATGTGCATGGCCATGGAGCCCGGCACTTATATCCGTCCGCACCGTCATCCGGACAAATGGGAACTGCTGCTGATCATCAGCGGTGAGATGCTGGTGTTGAGTTTCGATGACAGCGGCACGGTCGTGACGCGCACGCCGCTGTCCGCCGGCGGAGGCACCTACGGCCTGGAAAATCCTGCCGGCACCTGGCATGCGGTGGTTACGCTCGCGCCCTCCACCGTGGTGCTGGAAGTGAAGCCCGGTCCTTACCTGCCAATCCTTGAACAGGACTTCGCGGCCTGGGCGCCGCCGGAAGGACATGCGCGTGCCGTCGAGTTCGAGCGTTGGTATAAAACTGCGCAACCCGGCGGCAAGGCACCTGCATTCGCTGCATGACGCGAGCAAGCAAATCCGTCAAACGTTGTTCGTGGGCGTCGTTGGCAGGCGATCCGCTGTATTGCGATTACCATGACCGGGAATGGGGTGTGCCGATGCACGACGAACGGCGCTGGTTCGAGTTTCTCATCCTGGAAGGTGCGCAGGCGGGACTGTCGTGGGCCACCATCCTGCACAAGCGCAAAAACTACCGGCAGGCCTTCGCGGGATTCGATGCGAAGAAAGTCGCGCGTTTCACGGCACGCGACGCGGCGCGGCTTTTGAAGGATACCGGTATCGTGCGCAACCGGCTGAAGATCAAGGCCGCCATTATCAATGCCCGGGCGTTTCTCGCGGTGCAAAAGGAATTCGGCAGCTTCGATGCGTATATTTGGCGGTTTGTGGACGGCAAGCCCATCCGTAACCGTCGGCGCAGCATGCAACAAGTGCCAACACGCACCGCGATTTCGGACGCCATGAGCAAGGATCTTAAAAAGCGCGGTTTCAAATTCGTAGGCGGCACCATCTGTTACGCTTTCATGCAGGCCACGGGTCTGGTCAACGACCATCTGGTGAGTTGTTTTCGTCATCGCGCCGGCCGCTGAATCGCGGGTGGCACAGTTCGCCGTTGTATAATCCGCGCCTCTTTAATCCCTGACTGGAACACGCGCCACCCATGTCCGCGTCACTGATGGTGATGGTTATCCTGTTCGGCGGCATCGCGGCCGGGCTGGTCGGGTCGCTCACCGGGCTCGGCGGCGGCATGATCATCGTGCCGCTGCTGACACTGGCGTTTCATCTGCCCATTCCCGAAGCCGTCGGCATCAGCCTGTTCGGCGTCATCGCCACTTCCACCGGCGCCGCGCCGCGGTTCGTGGGCACGGGGCTCAGCAACGTGCGCGCCGCGCTGTTCCTGCAGATCGCGGCCTCCAGCGGCGCGCTGATCGGTGCCTTGGTGGCCCATCATCTGCCGGCACGCCTGTTGTTTGCGCTCTTCGGCATCGTGCTGGGGTACTCCGCGATCATGTCCTTCAGACCCCAGCACAGTGATGTGGCCGGGGCGCCGGAGAGTTCGCCGTTGGCGCGGCGTCTGCGTCTCGGCAGCCGTTATCAGCAAGCCGGCCAGTGGGTGGAATACCGGGTGGTGGGCGTCATGCCGGGCTTCGGAATCATGATCGGCGCCGGATTTTTGTCGGCGTTGCTCGGCATCGGCTCCGGCGCCTTCAAAGTGCTGGCCATGGACCGCATCATGAAGCTGCCGTTCCGGGTGTCCACCGCCACTTCCAATTTCATGATCGGCATCACCGCCGCCACCAGCGCCGGTTTCTACCTTTCCCACGGAGATATTCCGCCGGTGATCGCCGGGGCCATCATTCTGGGAGTGATTGTCGGCGCCTATGTCGGCGGCCACCTCGTCAGGATGTTGCCCGTGGCCACCCTGCGCAAACTGTTCGCGGTGGTGCTGTTGCTGGTGGCGCTGCAGATGCTGCTCAAGGGGTTGTTCAATCTATGAACGGAATTGCGCGCGAGCGCCGCCTGCTGAATATCTGGATCTTGCGCGTCAGCATTGTGCTGTGCGCGCTGCTCATCGCCGTGGGGCTCGCGATTTTCTTTGCCCACGGCGGCGCGCACATCCCGGCGACGCCCAGCGGCTCCCTGCGCCGGATCATGCACACTGCCGCGCATGCCAGCCTCGGACTGCACGCCAGCGCCTTCCTGGACGCAGCCATCGTGGTGCTGCTGCTCACGCCCGTGGCCCGGCTCCTGGTCGGCATCTATGTGAGCGCACGGGTGCGCGACTGGCTGTATGTGGCGATCGGAGTGCTGGTGGTGGCGCTGGTGATCACCGGCGTGATTGCCGGCCAGAGCGGCATGTAGGATGTAAAAGGTCTTCCGTACCTTACCCCCCTTTCCTCCTGTGGGAGACGACTACCGGGATGTGGGAGGTAGGGCAACGCAAGGAATGGTTGCCGAGGAAAGGGTGAGGGGGGATTTTGTGCACTCTGAAGTTGTGTGGGTCGGCAATCCATTGCCGACGTTTTGAATGCACGGCTTCCGGCCGCGGTTTTTCAGCGGGTTCCCGCATCCGCGGGCGTGGCACATTCCTTGCGCGAAATAAAAGCCACCTGTCGTGCGGGAGCGAGTCGCATTGAGACGAGCGCCCGACCAAGATAGTTGGGCTGGAACGGAACCCCACAATCAAATTTCCTGATTATTCCCGCACAAAAATCTGCGATGTATCCCGAAACGACTTGAACTCCAAGGCATTGCCGCTGGGGTCTTTGAAGAACATGGTGGCCTGTTCGCCCACTTGGCCTTTGAAGCGGATGCCGGGTTCGATGACGAACTTCACACCCACTTTCTTTAATTTATCAGCAAGCACCTGCCACTGATCCCATTCCAGGATCACGCCGAAGTGGCGCACCGGAACGTCTTCGCCGTCCACCGGGTTGGTGGCGGTGTCGCGTTCAGGTGGCGCGAGATGGGCCACGATCTGGTGGCCGAAGAAATCGAAGTCAATCCAGCGGTCCGATTCGCGGCCGGTGGGGCAGCCCAATAGACCGGCGTAGAAGCGCCGGGCTTCTTCCAGGTCGTGCACCGGAAATGCCAGATGAAATGGCGGGCGGTTATTCATGGAGTTTATTTCCCTACTAGTCGGGAATCATTGTTGATTGTGGGAGCGACGGTCTCCATCGCGATTATCGCGGCCGGGCTGCTTTCGGCATCCTGCCTCCTGCAGCACTTGTACATCCCTGTACATCGGATGGCCGCTCCCACCCACTACCCATTCCTCAAACCCAATCTCTGGGTTTGAGAAACTTCTCAACCAGCTCCGCTTCCGGAGAATTCGTCTCTGGTTTGTAATCGTACTCCCAGCGCACTTCCGGCGGCAGCGACATGAGGATGGATTCGGTGCGGCCGCCGGACTGCAGGCCGAACAGGGTGCCGCGGTCATACACCAGGTTGAATTCCACGTAACGGCCGCGGCGATAAAGCTGGAACTGGCGCTCGCGCTCGCCGTATTTCAGCGCCCGGCGTTTTTCCACGATCGGTGTGTAAGCCGGCAGGAAATGGTCGCCGACGCTGCACATAAAGGCGAAGCAGCGTTCGAAATCCCACTCGTTCAGGTCGTCGAAGAACAGACCGCCGATGCCACGCGGCTCGCGGCGATGGCGGATGAAAAAATACTCGTCGCACCATTGTTTGCAGCGCGGATAGACGTCCTTGCCGAAGGCTTGGCAGGCGGCTTGCGCGCTGCGGTGCCAGTGACGCGCATCCTCCACGAAACCGTAATACGGCGTGAGGTCGAAACCGCCGCCGAACCACCAAACCGTCTTCTCCTTTTCTTTGGGCGCGGCGAAAAAGCGCACGTTCATGTGAGCGGTGGGCACATAGGGATTCCAGGGATGCAGCACCAGCGACACGCCCAGGGCCTGCCAGTTGCGTCCCGCCAGTTCCGGCCGGTGGGCGGTGGCGGAAGGCGGCAGGATTTTGCCGTGTACGTGGGAAAAATTGATGCCCGCCTGCTCGAACACCTCACCGTGACGCAGCACGCGGCTGTCGCCGCCGCCGCCCTCGGCGCGCGTCCATGGGTCGCGCTGAAACCGCTGTTTTCCATCCAGCTTTTCCAGCGCCGCGGTAATCTTGTCCTGCAAGCCATGCAGATAGGATCCAACGCTCTGGAGATTGATGTCCTGCATGCTCTAGCCCGCCCGCAAAAGCTCGCCGGTGAGCGCATCGCGGATTTCAGTGGGGTTGCGTTGCGCGCCGACGCTGCCGGGCAGGATGTAATCCAGTTTGTTCCTCAAC
>DAHVFI010000141.1 GCA_027317045.1 Gammaproteobacteria bacterium | reverse complement strand
GTTTCGAGGCAGCGCTGACCCATGTTACCGGCCAATCCGCTTCACGGTCAAAAATGAAGGTGCGAGTTCATAATGCCATTCCGGCATCGCTGCTTACGGCCAATGAGCAAATCAACATGGTACAGATCCTCAAGGAATCTCTGGTGAACGCAGAGCGTCATGCGTCAGCTGGGTCCGTGTGGGTGAGATTGTATTTAAGAAATGACGGCATCCTGACCATGGAAACCGAGGACGATGGCATCGGAATCCCGCCTGGCATATCAACCAGCAGGCGGAGCAAACGCTACGGGCTGGGTATTATTCGCGAGCGGGCCCGGATATTGGGTGGCACGATTCGGTTTTCCAGGCGGCAGCCAACCGGGACAACCGTGATCTTGAAGTTTATGCCAGAGTCCTGCAAATCACATCACAGACTGGAAGCCGGGCCCGATGAGCAGCAAAGAACATAAAAAACATAAACTATTCATAGTTGATGACCACCCCGTGTTTCGAAGGGGGATACGCCAATTGCTCCAATTCGCCCCGGAAATTGAACTGGTAGGCGAAGCAGCCAGTTGCGACAAAGCACTGGCCGGAATCTCTGCGACACGACCTGAGCTTGTACTCCTGGATCTGCGTCTGCATGAAAACAGCGGACACGAAACACTGCGCCTGATCCGGACGCAATGGCCGGAAATCAAGGTGGTGATATTGACGGTCTCCGACGCGGAGGAAGATCTAACCGAAGCTCTGCGCGACGGCGCCACCGGATATCTGCTTAAGGACATGGAACCCGAGGAACTGCTCGAAGGCGTGCGGCATGCGTTGAAGGGGGAAATTATACTTAGCCAACGGCTCAGATCTACTCTTGGCCGCGTACTCAACGCTACCGGCCGCGATGGCCCGGAAAAAAAGAATGTACTGTCGCGCCGGGAATGTGAGATTGTCGCGGCCGTCGCTCAGGGTAAGACCAACAAAATGATCGCGCAACTTCTTGGTATCACGGAGGAGACCGTCAAGGTGCATATGAAACGTATACTCAGGCGTACAAAGCTTAAAAATCGCGTGGAACTCGCGGTCTGGGTAAACGATCAATCTCGACTGGCACCTGCTACGCGAGTAATACCTCAGTAACGAGCCGGAAACCACATGATGAGAATATTGTTTCCGGAGAAACAATGTTTCCTACAGAAAAGATTTCGATTCAATCCATGCTGGGAATCAACCGTTAATTGCGCTAGATCCAGGCAGAGATATAGCGAACCTTCCGATGACACAATATTCCCGCTATATCCGGCTAAACTGGCGAATAAACCCTGTATATCTGAGAATGTAGGATTCTTGCCTGAATTTTCAGCTTCTTGCCGCTACACTTAACCAAGAGATTATTAACGGTAGCCCTTTCCCTGCGGCACTCACGGCTTTCACCAACATGTTTGCCACACATCGTGCCCGACGCACTGTCGCTCGCCTTCCGTGACTAACAGCAACGCCTGTCATGATACACCCACAAGCACCATGACCACCGGAAAATCCAGATGCGTCGCCATCATGCTCGTGGATTGTTGTTCCCGCCTGCACAGTCAGTAGTCAATAAAACACGAACATTGTTGAATGTGCGATCCTCATCAATACGCGGCAGCTCAAACCTTGATAAGGTTTATGATTGTGGCTTGAATATCGCTTTCCAGAACTCCAAAGTATCATGCACCAACGGCTTTTGGTGCCCCGGCCAATGCACAGCTCGCAGCATGAAATTGCCCCGGGGTTGGGCCATGGTCAACAAGCTGCGGCCAGGTTAATCTTGTGACTAACAGAGCCCCGTTGGAAATAGCATGAAACCGTTTTTCCCGATGCTGACGATAATGCTGCTTGCGGGCTGCGCGAGTCTTGCCGCCCATGAACACGCACATGCGCTGAAATTGGCCATCCAGGATGACCAGACCTGCCAAGCTCAAGGCTGGCGTTATCCGGACCCCCGCTATGTCACCTGCCGCATGCAACAGGACGATAAGCGACAATACCGGGACTGGATGAACCTGCAAATCATGCACCAGAGCCAGTACCAGAATCCCTCCGCTCCGCCCGCCTATCCCTACCGGGAGGTCTATCGGCCTCTGGACCGGGATCACTACCATTGCCGTTATATCGCTGAAAATGCCAAAGACTACATCCTCTGTGGCGAACAGCCCCAACGCTAACCGTCCGCTCGATTCCCTGTACGCGCGCATCTATGCCAGGGTGCGCCGTATTCCCCCGGGTCGGGTGAGTACCTACGGGCACATCGCCCGGCTGGTGGGGGGTTGCAGCGCCCGGCAAGTAGGTTATGCCATGGCAGCCCTGCCGGAAGGCTCCCGGGTACCCTGGCAACGGGTTATCAACGCTAAAGGCGAGATCAGCCGCCGCCGACATGGAAATGGGACTGATAATCAGCGCGCACAGCTGTTGGCGGAAGGAATTCATTTCGATTTCAAAGGCCGGATTGATTTGCGGCGCTACGGCTGGCTTAGCCACTGACCTTCGGGTATCAAAAAATCCCTTGCATTATGCTTGACTATTGTGAAGTTAATACTATACATTAAGTAACAATACAACATACCTAAGTATTGTTGGCATGAGCGAAGAAGAAGGCTATCTGCGCAAATTTCAGAAGGAACTCAACGCCGGCATTGTGGCGCTGGTGCTGTTGGCCATCCTGGCTGAGGCCCATGAACCCCAGTACGGCTATCAGATCGCCAAACGACTGCAACAGGACAATGAAGAAAACACGGTCATGAAACAGGGCACCCTTTACCCGGTCTTGCGCTCCCTGTCCGCCGCCGGCTTGCTGGACAGTTACGTGGAACCTTCCGTCTCCGGCCCGCCACGGCGCTATTACACCATCACCAATGCCGGTCGTACGGTGCTCAATCAATGGAAAGACGCCTGGGCCAGTACCCGGGATTTTGTGGACGCCATCATGAAGGACAATCGCCATGACTAAACCTGTGCCCCGCAACATTCAGGAATATCTGGACCAATTGCGCGAACAATTGACGGGCGCCGACCCGGCCTTGATCCAGGACGCGCTTTACGACGCGGAAGAATACCTGCGCGGCGAATTGCACCAGCACCCGGACAAGATCGAGGAACAGATTCTGGCCGCCATCGCCACTACCTACGGTGCGCCCGATGAGGTGGCCGAAGCCTACCGCACCACCGAGGTCAAGGTGCAGGCGGCATTACGCACACCGCGGCCAAAAAAACGCACCTCGCTGACGGGGAGATTTTTCGGTGTGCTGGCGGATCCGCGCGCCTATACCAGCTTGTTCTACATGCTGCTGGCGCTGTTCACCGGCATCTTCTATTTTACCTGGGTGATCGCAGGCTCGGCGCTATCCTTCGGGCTGCTGCCGCTCATCATCGGCATTCCATTCTTCTTGTTGTTCCTCGGCAGCGTCCGTCTGCTGTCATTGGTGGAAGGCCGCATCGTCGAGACCTTCCTCGGCGTGCGCATGCCGCGCCGGCCACCCCACCCGGGCGGTTCCGTGCCCCTGTTTACCCATATCAAGGAACTGCTCTCGGACGGGCGTACCTGGTCCACCCTGTTTTACATGCTGCTGCAACTGCCACTCGGTATCCTGTATTTTACTTTAGTGACAGCCTGGCTCGTGGTTTCGCTGGTACTGATTCTTTCCCCGCTGTCGCACCTCTGGGGTGATTTTATCTATATCAATGGCCCGGTTGTGGTTTCATGGTTTTTGACCCCGATGCTGATCATTGGCGGCATCCTGCTGCTGATAGGGCTGATGCACTTCGCCCGCGGCATTGCGTCTTTGCATGGTCATATGGCGAAAGCTCTGTTGGTCAGGCTTGCGGATTGATCCGTCGGCCCAGGTGCAGCTCAAATCCAAATATCTTGCGTGGCGAGTCATGCTAGATAATCCGCCGCGGGAGTCGCGCGCCCAATTCACGTAATTGATTTTCCAGTTCGTGCGTACGTTCAATAAGCGTCATGGCCAATGCCACTGCATGGGCATCAAGCTCAAAGTCCGTGCGTAACCGACCTGCGGTTTTGGCCGTCACCACACAGCTGGCATGGAATCTCATTGGTTCCGTATGCTGCTCGATCGGTGTGATCACCCCGTAATCTATCAGCTCATTGAGATCATCGGGCGCCAGACCGGAGAGCTCGGAGAGTTCGGGTAATGAAAGCGTGTGATGCTCATCCAGCCACAGCACTTCAGTGAGTATGGCTTTCATTGCTTACCTCCTGATTGAAATGTCCGCGCGGATTGAACCTGGAAGCATCGGCCAGTTGCTGGAAAAGCGAACGATCCTGCTCGGTGGTCTCGCTCGGTACCACGATCTGCACGATGGCGTATAAATCACCCGCGCCGCTGTGCGGCTTTGGAAGTCCGCGTTTGGGGAGGCGCAGTTGCTGGCCGGCGCGGGTGCCCGCGGGGATTTTGAGGAGTACCTGGCCGGCGGGCGTCGGTACCTCGATGCTGGTGCCGAGCACTGCCTCCCAGGGCGCCAACGGCAGATCAAGATACAAATCGTGGCCGCTGACGCGAAACAGCGGATGCGGGTGCAGGGCGATCGTGAGATACAGGTCACCGGCGCGACCACCATTAATGCCAGGGCCACCCTTGCCAGGGACCCGCAACCGCTGGCCATCGGTAACGCCCTTGGGGATACGTGCGTTGAATACCTGCGGTACCCGGTGCATGACTCCTTGAGCGTCGTATTCAGGCATACTCAGATCCACGTTTACCTGCGCACCACCATAGGCTTCCTCGATCCTGAGGTGCACCACCGCTTCGTAATCCTGCCCGGCCATCGGCGAGCGCGGGCTATGCGATCGGGCACCGCGGAAACCGGCAAACAGATCCGCAAGATCTATGTCATCAAATGAAAACTGGGTGTCGCTGTAGCGTTGCTGCCAAGCGGGTGGCGGTTTGAAGTTTTCGCCCGGTTGCTGCTTGCCTAATTGATCGTAGGCAGCACGCTTTTCCGGGTCCTTGAGCGTTTGATAGGCTTCAGCGATATCCTTGAAGCGCTCTTCGGCATTGCGCTCTTTGGACAC
The DNA here is from genome assembly GCA_027317045.1 of Gammaproteobacteria bacterium. Classification (GTDB taxonomy): domain Bacteria; phylum Pseudomonadota; class Gammaproteobacteria; order Natronospirales; family REEB76; genus REEB76. Next base: position 866 of record DAHVFI010000141.1, on the reverse strand, counting down.
GTCCGGGTGATACTTGCGCGCCAGCTTGCGGTAGGCCGCCTTGATTTCCGCCTGGCTCGCTGTGCGTGTGATACCCAGGGCGCTGTAATAGTCTTTGTACTTCATTTGTGATCCGCTTGTCTTTGCATGTGGTGGCTATGCGCCTTCCAAGATAATCCTACCTGGGTATTATTATGCAGCCCGGATAACAGCCATCCGCCAGCGGGAAGCAGAATTGATGAATGCTGTCATCGCAATCAGCGGCGAGCGCACTTACCATAGTGCATGGCAACATAGACTGGCGGGCTTAGCTTGGTGATTTTTCAGGATATCATCGCGCGCAACAACGCACCAGCCGGCGCAAAAAAACCGGTTGCGCTTGCGGCGGAGCAATGCTGGGAGCGGGTGTGTGCGCAGCTCCGGTCTTGATGGAGTTCGCCGCATTGGCAGGCGGCAGATATTGCATTATCTAGCTCAAGATCACAGACCTGGTTAGGTCACTTCCAACTAGGTCAACCCGCAGTCATGCAGGGTGAATATGCTGAAGTGCGCCGCCATCAACATGGGTTTGCCCGTATTTGAGGACAGGATGAAAACGAGGGTATCTGCCGGCGGCGGCCAAAACCATGACAACAGCCGCCGCCAACGCCGATACACCCCATCCTGCACAGGCCCCGCGGTCTGGATTACTTCCAGTGAGCTTGGAGATATCCAGCCGAAAGCTTACTGGATCTTGTTGATGGTCTGGGTGATACGCCCCTGATTCATGAGCTGCTTCTGCTCCATTGCCTGTGCTTGCTTGAGTGCCGCGGCCTTGTTCACCGCCGCCCCCACCTGGATCACGCCAGCCATGCCGAATAGATTGTGGGGGGCGCACTGATAGACAT
>DAHVFI010000043.1 GCA_027317045.1 Gammaproteobacteria bacterium | reverse complement strand
AAGCTACACCGTGGACAGCGAAGGACGCGAGCACGTGCTGGGCTTTCATTTGCCCGGTGAACTCTTGGGGTTGGATGCCATTTATCCGGGACATCATGTTTGTAATGCGCTGGCGCTGGATACGGCCACGGTTTGCGTTCTTCCCTATGCGCGGCTCAGCTCGCTCGCCAGTCAGATCAGCGGACTGTTTACGCAGATCATGCGGCTGATGAGCAAGGATATCGCCGATACCGCAACGCTGGCGGGGGATTTTACCGCCGAAGAACGGCTGGCCGCCTTTCTCGTGGGCTTGTCGCAACGTTTCCAGCTGCGCGGATACTCGCCCAACGAGTTCAACCTGGCCATGTCGCGCCGCGACATTGCCAATTACCTGCGGCTTGCCACCGAGACCGTGAGCCGGGTATTCGCGCGCTTCGAGAAGGAAGGCCTGATCGCCGTGGACCGGCGCGCACTGCATCTGCTGGACCTGCCGCGGCTGCGGACCCTGTGTGAGTCCTTGGGCAGCCGCTAATCACCACGCCAATCCACCGGCGAATTGATCCAGATCAAGATTCCAGGCGACAGCCGCCGCTAAACTATGCTCTTGGAAGGTATCGGAACGTCCCCGCCAAGGACGACTCAATCGAGGAGTTACGTGATGAACGCCAGGATCCCGCGCCGTCTTAGTCTTTCGACCCTCCTTTTGGGGCTGCTGCTCGCGGCGCTTTCCATGCAGGCGCAAGCGGTCCCGAGTTTCGCACGCCAGACGGGGCTGGCCTGCAGCGCCTGCCATACGATAGCGCCGCAGTTGAATGCCTTCGGACGTTATTTCAAGCTGCACGGCTACGTCCTCGGCCCCAGCAAACTGAGCGGTGGCAGCCAGCAGCTCAGCATTGACCAGTTTCCGCCGCTCTCGGCCATGATGATCGTGTCCGATACGACGACGCGCCGCGCCCAGCCGGATTCCCAAAACGGCTCGGTACAGTTCCCACAGCAATTGAGCATGTTCTATGCCGGCGCCATTTCAGAACACATGGGCGCCTTTTCCCAGATTACCTATGAGCAGCCCGCCGATCATTTCAGCATCGACAACACCGACATTCGTTACGCGCGCGACATAAATTGGGACGATCAGACGCTGGTGTGGGGGCTGACGCTCAATAACAACCCCACGGTGCAGGATGTGTGGAACAGCACTCCGGCCTGGGGTTATCCATTCATTTCTTCGGGTGTAGCGCCGGGGCCGGTGGCAGCGCCCCTGCTTGACGGGGCACTGGCACAGAATGTGGCCGGCTTGGGCGCTTATGCCTGGTTCAACAATACCTGGTACGGTGAAATGAGCGTCTACCGTTCGAGCCAGGCAGGCGTGGCTCAGCCTTATAACAGCAGTACCGCCGGCGTGGTCTCAGGCTTGGCGCCTTACTGGCGTCTGGCTTGGGAACATCCTTGGGCCTCGGGCAGCGGCCAGAGCGATTTCGAGGTGGGCACGTTCGGCCTGTCCGCGCATATTTTCCCGGGTAACGGCCATCCGCTTTCCGGGCCAACGGATAATTATCTGGACGTGGGTGTGGACAGCCAGTATCAGTTTATCACTGCCAAAAACTCCCTGGCGTTGCACGCCACCTATATACATGAGCGCCAGAATCTGAACGCCAGTGTCGCCGAAGGACTGGCGGCCAACCCAAACAACCATTTGGATGCCTGGAACGTGGATGCCAGTTACTACTGGAATGAGACCTATGGGCCCACCATCGGCTACTTCAGCGTCACCGGCAGCGCCGACCCGGTGCTGTATGCGCAGTCACCGCTTGCCGGCAGCGCCACCGGTTCGCCCAACAGCAACGGCTGGAGACTGCAATGGACCTGGCTGCCGTCACTCAATGTCCAGGCAACCGCCCAATATGTGATCTACAGCAAATTCAACGGTGCCTCCAACAACTACGACGGCGCCGGGCGCAGTGCCTCCGACAACAACACGTTGTACCTGGCCTTGTGGTTTCTGTGGTAGCCCCTGGCGCAAGTAAATTCTCACGCGAACCCATATCAACGGAGTACCTAGCAATGAAGAATATCCTGACGATCCTTATCGGTGTGTTGGGCATTTTGGCGGCGGTGCAGGTCAATGCCGCTAATTACACGGTCAAGGAATTGAACAACGGTCCCGCCGGCACCTTTATATTTGATCCCACATTCCTGCATGTGCAGCCGGGCGATACCGTGACTTTCGAGCCCACTGACCTTGGGCATAACAGCGAATCAGTACTGATACCGGCGGGCGCCAAACCCTGGAAAAGTGAAATCAGCCAGTCGTTGACGGTCACGCTTAGCCAGCCTGGCGTATATGTCTATCAGTGCGCCC
>DAHVFI010000139.1 GCA_027317045.1 Gammaproteobacteria bacterium | reverse complement strand
AGCCATGCCCGCTTCCGCGAAAAGCATGGCCTCCGCTTTGCGCTGCTGGCGGATCCCGAGAAGCACGTTATCCGCGCCTACGGCTGCGACGGCCTGCTGGGCTTCGGCGTCAAGCGCGTCAGCTATCTCGTCGGCCGGAACGGCCGCATTGTGAAAATCGCCCGCGCTGCATTCCGGGTGGCGCCGCACACCGCCCTGGCACAAAACACGCTGACCACCAAAAACTCCCGCTGACACCGGGGAATGACCTCGCCACGGCATCAAACCTGGCTCCCTCAAGAACGGCCGGCGGACACCCGCTGGACTGACATCCGTCACTTGCCCCCCTATATCGGCCCGAGATATCATGCGCGTCCTTTCGATTTCGCTTTCCACAAGGATTCCGGAGTGAGTGTCAAAGACCTGTATCTGGGTGTTCTCACCTTCGGCAACGCCAGCGGCTACGACCTCAAGAAGTTCTTCCTACAGAGCTTCGGCCACTTTTATGCCGCTGGCTATGGTCCGATTCATCCGGCGCTGGCGGAACTGACCTCGCGGGTTTGGTGGGCTGCCTACACAAGCGCGGCACCGCGCCGGACCGCAAGCTCTATAGCCTTAAGCTCAAGGACCACGTAGCTTTCGCGCGCGGCTTGCCGGCAACCCAGACACGCTAAAGTGAAAATTCGAATGCGCACCGGATCATGGTTGCAAGGTACTCTATGCAGTATGTTTGTACATAATTCTTTAGATCATCACGACCATGGAGCGGAATTACCTGCGTAGCACATTGATATGCGCTTGTAACGAAGGCCGATAAAATTAATAAGGCACGCCAAAAACCTGCCCACACCGCATCTTGAAATTGAGGATATCTACATGCTCAAGATAATAGGCATCATCATTGGCGTCGTTTTTGTATTTGTTATTCTGACAGTTTGCCTCTATGGACTGGCGCTCTTGATTAAAGCCGACAGGCAACAGGGAAATGCTCTGTTCAAGCGCTTTATGGTGGCCTTTGCTCTGATTGTGCTGACGCTGGTGATACTCGCTGGAATCAAGGGGTATCAAATCTACAGAATGATCCAGAAGTTCTCACACACGAAGCAGGAGACCATTGTCTCCGACGAAGCCGCACGGCTCGAAACCTGGGCGCCGTATTTCACCGCCGTGGGAAACCTCACCCCGGTGGAAGGCGTTCAGGTCAGCAATCAGTTGGCCGGTAACGTCACCGGCATCTATTTCCAATCCGGCACGCAGGTGAAAAAAGGCCAACTGCTGGTGCAACTGGATGACAGCAGTCAACGCGCCCAATTGCTCGGCTTTCAGGCGCAGGTAAAGCTGGCGGAATTTAATCTGAAACGCGAACAGGAACTCGTCCGCCGAAAACTGGATTCCCAGGCCAATCTGGATACCGCTGCCAACAATCTCGAACAGGCCAAATCCAACCTGCTGAATGACCAGACCAGCATCAACAAACTGGGCATTCGCGCGCCGTTTTCAGGTCGCATCGGCATCCGCAACGTGAACCTTGGACAGTACCTGGC
>DAHVFI010000138.1 GCA_027317045.1 Gammaproteobacteria bacterium | reverse complement strand
GGTCAACGAAGAAATATATCTCACGCGTGCACTTCGCCGGGTTAGGCTCCTGGCATACGGCCCTACAGCGCTTGACCACCGGGAAAAATTTTCCGTGTTGAGGGATCGCGACTTGCTCCGTGAACTTCATGAGTGCGTCTGGGCGCTGCCGCTGGAAAAGGCGCTACTATGGTTGCCGGATGTTTTGACTCGTACGACCAAAGGGTAATGTTGATATGAAAATGCTCACGGGATTTATGCGTACCGTGCAATATGCATTGGTGTTTGTTCTTAGCGGATGTGCAACAATTTCGTCCGTGCAGCGCGTCCAGAAAGAAGCTGCAGTTGCCACTCGCGGAGAGGTAAGCGAAGCCGCGAGAGTTACCATGCTTGAAAAACAACTTGCATCAATGCAGGCGGATGTTACTTCCAAGTTAGCCGCTATACACTCCCAGGAGCTTGATCTTACTTCTGCTACCGCTGCCGCACAGTTGGAATCCCGTACTGCAATCGAAGAAGTGCATCGTGCCGAGCAGGTATGGTCTAAGACGCTCGTGAGTGAATCGAACGAGCCGACAGACGATAACGGCGCTGCCCTTGTAAACCACCTGTATCTTAAGCTTGTCACTAAAGCCCGCGCGCAGGCGCACCATGCCTATATACAACCGGTCGTTGCACCGTCAGTGCTGTTGCATTTCGGTAAACAGGCGTACAGCAAACTCATATGGAATGGAGTTGTGCCCGATTGGCACCTAGCCTCGCGCTTCGCATTGGCATTCCAGCCGGTTGGATATCTGTACAGACAGAGTGTCTCGACGTATGTTGTGCGCGGTAAACACGTGGAAAAGCTTGCCTTTGCACCGACCAGCTTCGGCATTCAATCCGCCGCCGCACACCATCTTCCACACATTTTACCAATAGCGGGTATCAACCTTGCCTACGCATTCAATGAGGGCCATCCGGCAGATGAGTTCCTGTCGCTTCTGGGCGCAAGTTACTTCCGTGCGGTCGGTCGCAGTCAATGGTGGGGTCTTTCCGCACGCGGGCTGGCGGTGAATACTGCGGTAGCAAACCTAAAGGAAGAGTTTCCGTCCTTCAGTTCTGTTTGGATTTTTGTACCGCCGGCGAATGCGCATTCCCTGACAGTACTCGCACAACTCGATGGACCAAGCGTGACCGGAGCATATCGATTTCTTATCACTCCAGGTCATGTGACGCGGGTCAGAGTAACCGCTGTGATTTTCCTGCGGCATCACGTGCAAAGGCTCGGGCTTGCCCCGCTCACCAGCATGTTCCTGCAGGGGCGCATTAGCCCGAAACGTGTGGATTTGCTGCATCCCTCTATTCATGATTCCGATGGGTTATCGATAGAAATGAGTGATGGCCACTGGATATGGCATCCGCTTACTAACCCTGACTGGCTGCGAGTCACGGATTTCAAGCTCGATAATCCCATGGGTTACGGACTCATGCAGCGTGACCGCGACTTTAACCAATACCAATCGCTGGGCAACCATTATCAAGATCGCCCGAGCGCATGGGTGACATTCCTCGGTCACTGGGGGCCAGGACAATTCGACCTGATTGAAATTCCGAGCCACAGTGCCTCGAATGACAATATCGTGGCCTTCTGGGAACCACGCGTGCAACCAAAACCTGGGGAGGCATTGACACTGCGCTATGATATTGCCTGGCAGGGAAAATCCCAGACTTATCCATCACTTGCCTGGACTAGTGAAACCCGTATGGTGTCCTCCGGTGACAATGTGCGCATTTTCAGTGTCTATTTTTCAGGTGGTGAACTCGCGGACTTGCCTTCATGGATAGCCCCGCAACCTGAGGTGCGCGCAGCAGGTTATCAGAATGTCACCGACGTGACCCTTGTTAAACTGCCAACAGGCGGACGCTGGCGTCTGCGATTTACCGTACACGGAGCGGCAGGTAAGCTCATCAAAGCTAAGATCGTTTATCGCGACAGGCCGCTCACGGAAACCTGGACCTATGGCGCTTGAAGCGGCTGATCGGCGCGCGTTTCTGATGCGGAGCAGCCGGGGGCTTCCAACAGCCGTCTGGCACTGCTCCACGGCATCAAGTAACTCCAGGTTTCAGTAAGTGTATCGCGGCCGTGATGCAAAAACGCCCGCAGTTCAAGCGGATGCCGGGGTTCTACTCTGACCAGGAACGACAATCTGTATCCTGCGGACACTGTATTCTTCATAACCGATACTTGACTCACCTGTCCGGAAGCGTTGGCGCTCACAACTCCATCAACGGCAACGGTGTGCAGCGGAAAGCTGCCGCCAAAATCCACCACGAAACGCAGCACATCCTGCGCGGACGTGCAGGGCATCCCCGGATTCTGACCTGAACCCACGAAAGTGTGCAGAACATAGCCGGCCGGGGGGCGAGCCAGCCCGGCACGACCAAACGACACCCGGTAGTTGTATTGATACTCATGACCCGGCTGTGGCGGTGTGTCGGGAACCCAATACGCGACGATGTTATCTTCCGTTTCTGAATTTGAAGGTATCTCGACCAGTTCAACGTGCCCCCTGCCCCAACGTCCCTCAGGAGAAACCCAGGCACTGGGCCGCAAATCGTAACGTGCCTCAAGGTCCTGATATTCTGGGAATTTTTGGTCACGCTGCATGAGTCCGAATCCGAGGGGGTTATCCAGCACGAAACTGGAAACCAGAAAACCTAAAGGATTTATGAGCGGACGCCAAAGCCATTCATGGTCGCCATTTTCGAGCTGCAGGCCGTCGGAATCATGCACCGCGGGGCGCCACTCGCCAGAGGGTCGCGGCGTTCCCTGGCCGTAAAAGAACATGCTGGTAAGCGGTGCGATACCAATGACACGCGGGACCTTTCTGAAGAACAGCACTGCATTCACGGCCATGCGCGTATCGCTACCTGGTGTTACCCGGAAGCGATAGGCCCCGGTGATGCTCGGTCCGTCCAGCAGTGCGTAGATTGTCATGGTTTGTGCATCAGACCCCGGCTCAAGCAGCCAGAACCTGCGAAAGGCAGGGAACTCTTCCACAGGCGGAAAGGCTGTGTTAATCGCAATACCCCGCGCTGACAGCCCGAAGCGATTCAAGCGACCGACCGCACGAAAATAGCTCGCACCAGCGAATACCAGGAACTGGTTTTGTATCCCAGCCCCCCTCAGTGGATAAGTAAGTTTGAATCCCGCGATGCAGGAATCGTCGTGTATTTGTCGATAAACATCCCGGGATGGATAGGTAAAATCCCGTTTTGGAAATCGTAATTTAGAAATCGTTCTGTGGTTGACGACGCTCATCGAGATACAATGTCTGTAATACAGCCCGGGCGGAACTGGCTCAACGTGGAAAAGTCGCCGGCTCCCATACCAAAGGCTCTTCGTTGGTTTGAAGCGAATCGCCTGATACTGATCATACGAAAGATTCAATAGCGACTGTGACACCTGCGCTGGGGGTGCATATGGGCGCAGAGAACGAACTCTGGCCGCACGTATTACATCGGTGAACGAAAACCGTGACGAACCGAGCGCTTCGGACACCGGTGCGAGCAAGACAGAAAGGGCTATGAATACAATACCCATGATAATGGATGCCCTGATCCAGCTACCCATACTCATTGAGCGTACCCTCATATCGCTATGGGCCGCGGGCGTATGTTTACGATCTTCATTTCCTGTCTACTTAACCGAATCGGATACAAGAATGCTCAGCAGCCACGTACGCAGGTGCTGGATTTCCTGCGGATGCACCGCATGCGGCATGGGATAGGTGTGCCAGAGGACCGAGCAGCCGCGTGCCGTGAGTGCCTTGCGGGTATGCTCGGCGAGCGCTAGCGGTACCACCGGGTCCTGGGTGCCGTGTGCGTAGAATATTGAGGTACGGGCGTTGGCGGAATTGATCTCGAATTCAAAGCCTTCCGCCAGCGGCAGATAGGTGGACAAGGCCATGATGCCCGCGAGTTTCTCCTTGTATTGCAGCCCGGTATAGAGGGCCACGGCGCCGCCTTGGGAGAAGCCCGCCAGCACGATGCGCGCGGTGGGAATGCCGCGGGTGTTCTCGCGCGCAATCAGAGCTTCCAGCGCCGCGCGTGCCGCCAGCATACCGGCCTTGTCGCGAGGCTGGTGAAGGCCGATCTTCACGATGTCGAACCAGGCGCGCATCGGATAGCCGTTGTTGAGCGTCACCGGTCGCACCGGCGCATGCGGGAACACGAAGCGCACCGGCAGCGAGGCGGGCAATTTCAGTTCGGGGACGATGGGCTCGAAATCATGGCCGTCGGCGCCCAGCCCGTGCAGCCAGATAATGCTCGCGCTCGGCTGAGCACCGGTTTCGAGTTCCACGCATTCGGGCAAATCTGTCATCATGCTCTCCGTTAGAATGGGCGTGCGATTTTAGTAGGTTGGGGTGAGCATTGCGAACCCCAACGTTTTCAGAAAGAGACCGTTGGGCTTCAGCTGTGCCTAAGCTAACCTACATCTGGATTTTATTGTCCCGTTCGCCCTGAGCGTAGCCGCGTAGCAGCGAAGTCGTAGGGCCAGTCATCTTGATGAAGATGTTTCGACTGCGCTTCGCTGCGCTCAATACGAACGGCATTCGGTTTTCGCGGCCGCTTTTGAACGCAATAGGTGAGGGTAGGGTAACCATGGATTTCTCGAACAAAACTATTCTCGTCACCGGCGCCGCCCGCGGCATCGGTCGCGCCGTTGCACAAGCCTTCGCGCAGCGCGGCGGCACCGTGGCGGTGCACTACCGCACAAGCGGTGCCGAAGCGCAAACGCTGACGCGCGCGCTGCCGGGCCAGGCACATGCCGCATTCCGGGCGGACGTGAGCGATCCCGCCGCCTGCGAAAAACTCATCAACGAGGTAGTGGGACGGTATGGCCGGCTGGACGTGCTGGTGAACAACGCCGGCATCTATGAAGTGAAGCCGGTGAAAGACCTGAGCTATGCCGCTTGGCAGGCTACCTGGAAGAACACATTGGACGCGAATCTTGTCGGCCCCGCCAATCTGTGCTTTCTGGCCGCCAAAGCGATGATGCAACAGAAAAGCGGTCACATTATCAATATCTCCTCCCGCGGCGCATTCCGCGGCGAGCCCGACGCTCCCGCCTACGGAGCCGCCAAGGCGGGACTCAACCAGCTTTCCCAGTCACTCGCCTGGGCGCTGGCGCAATACAATATCTTCGTGGGCGTGGTGGCCCCGGGTTTCGTGCGCACCGACATGGCGGCGGAGCTGCTGGATGGCCCACAAGGCGAAGCTATCCGCGCCCAGAGCCCCCTCAAGCGCGCCGCCACTCCGGAAGAAATCGCCGAGGCGGTGGTACGGCTTGCCGCCGACGGCATGCTGTACGCCACCGGCTGCATTCTCGACGTGAACGGTGCGTCGTATCTACGCAGTTGAACCAGGAACTTAGATAATGGAATGGATCACGGACCCGAACGTCTGGGCGGCGCTGGTTACACTCACGGCGCTTGAAGTCGTTCTCGGCATTGACAACATCATTTTCATTTCCATCACCACCTCGCGTCTGCCGCAGGCGCGCCAGGCCGCCGCCCGCCGCTTTGGCCTGACGCTGGCGGTGCTCACGCGGTTGGCGCTGCTCGCCACAATCTTCTGGCTGTCGCGGCTCAGCGCACCGCTGTTCAGCCTGTTCGAGCGACCCTTTTCGCTGCGCGACCTGGTGCTGATCGGCGGCGGCCTGTTCCTGCTCGCCAAAAGCACGCTGGAGATCCACGCCGACCTCGATGAGGGCGCCACGCCGCAGGCCGGCATGCGCCTCTCGTTGGCCTCGGCCGTCGTGCAGATTGCGCTGCTCGACATGGTGTTCTCGTTCGATTCCGTAATCACCGCCATCGGCATGTCGGACCGCCTGTGGGTCATGGCCGCGGCCATCGTCATCGCCGTGGGCTGCATGCTGCTGTACGCCGGTGCCGTGAGCCGCTTCGTGCAGCGCCACCCCACCCTCAAGATGCTGGCGCTCGCGTTCCTGATCCTGATAGGCGTGGCGCTGATCGCCGACGGCATCGGCCTGCACATCCCCAAGGGTTACATCTACTTCGCCATGACCTTCGCCTTCGGGGTGGAAATGCTCAACCTGCGGCTACGGCGGCGCAAGTTGTGAACGCACTGCCGGTGATGCTTTCCTGGAGCGGCGGCAAAGACAGCGCGCTCGCCCTGCACACACTGCGGCAGGACCCACAGTATGAAGTGCGGGGCTTGCTCACCAGCGTCAATGCACGGTATCAGCGCATCAGTATGCACGGGGTGCGCGAAGCACTGCTGGACGCCCAGGCTGAATCACTGGATCTGCCGCTGTATAAGGTAATGCTCTCGGAGCAGCCCTCTAACGACGAATACGAAGCCAAAATGCGCGCCATCCTGCAAGCCTTCAAGGCCCAGGGTATCCGGCACGTGGCCTTCGGCGATCTGTTTCTCGAGGACATCCGTCGTTACCGGGAAAGAAACCTGGCGCAGGTACACATGGAATGTCTGTTCCCGCTTTGGCAGAGACCCACGCACAAGCTGGCGCGCGAGTTCATTGCCCTCAACTTCAAGGCGGTGCTGTGCTGCGTGGACGGCGAGGCACTGGACGGCGGGTTCTCGGGGCGGGAATATGATGAACAGCTTCTGCAGCAATTCCCGCCGCGGACGGATCCCTGCGGCGAAAACGGTGAATTCCATACCTTTGTCTACGCCGGTCCGGTTTTCAAACATGCAATCCACTTTACGCGCGGCGAACACGTCACCAGAGATGAGCGTTTTCATTTCTGCGACCTGATCCCCGTGCAGGAGGCCCCCGCATGAGCATCTGGTTCCAGCCGTTCACAGTCGATGACCTGAACAAGTATCAGCAGCAGACGTTGGTGACGCACCTTGGCATCCGCTATACGGAAGTCGGCGAGGATTATCTCAAGGCGGTCATGCCGGTGGATGCCCGCACCAAACAGCCGGCCGGAATCCTGCACGGCGGCGCTTCGGTGGCGCTCGCTGAGACCCTTGGCAGTACCGGCGCCAATCTGATGGTGGACCGCCAACAGAAACTCTGCGTGGGGCTCGACATCAACGCCAATCACGTGCGCGCCATGCGCTCGGGCCAGGTCACCGGCACCGCGCGGCCGCTGCATATCGGCAAGACCACTCAGGTGTGGGAAATCAAGA
>DAHVFI010000137.1 GCA_027317045.1 Gammaproteobacteria bacterium | reverse complement strand
GTCTAGTACTGGAAGCTATCTTGCCAAAACCATAACTACCCAGACTGTCCGCTGCCATCAGCTATCCTGCAACAGATGCGCCACGCGCTTGAGATCTTCAGGCGTATCCACGCCCGGCCCCGGCAGTTCGCGCGCGATATCCACTGCGATCTTCATACCCAGCCACAGGGCACGCAGTTGCTCGAGTTTTTCCAGCTGTTCGGCCTCACAGGCGGGCGCGGCCGCCAGCCGGCGCAGCTCGCTTACCCTGTAGGCATATAGGCCGATATGCCGCAGTGAGCCCTGCCAGTGTTGCTGCGAGGCCAGCCCGGTGGTTGCGCCTTCGCGGTTCCAGGGGATGGGAGCGCGGCTGAAATACAGCGCATTACCGGCCTGATCCGATACCAGTTTGACCACGTTTGGGTTCAGGTAATCTTCCAGGCTGTGGATGGGCGTACACAGCGTCGCCAGCTGCGCATCCTCGCGGGCATCCAACAGTTGCGCCACCTGCTGAATGTTCGCCGCCGGCATCAGCGGCTCGTCGCACTGCAGGTTCACCACGATTTCATCGTCATCCCAGTTGAGACGCGTAACCACCTCGGCGATGCGGTCGGTGCCGGAAACGTGCTCCCTGCGGGTCAACTCTGCCCGGAAGCCTGCGGCCGTGCAGATGTCAGCGATGCGCCGGTCATCGGTGGCTACCAGCACCTGTCCCGCGCCGCTGTCCCGCGCCTTCTCGCAGGCATGCACGATCAGTGGTTTGCCGAGCAGATCCGACAATGGCTTGCCGGGCAACCGTTGTGATGCCATGCGCGCCGGAATCAGTACTGCAAAGGGCATTCAGACTTCCTCATCCGGTTTGAGCTCGCGGGCTTCGTCTTCCAGCATCACCGGGATGCCGTCACGGATGGGATAGGCCAGCCGGTCAGCCTTGCAGATCAACTCACTCTCGGTTTTGCGATAGAGCAGTGGACCCTTGCACACAGGGCAAACCAAAATTTCCAGCAGCTTGGCATCCATTCATCCCTCCTTAATGCTGATTCACGGGCGTTACGCCCTGGCTCATTAATTGCTGCCGCACGGAATTCAAAATACGTGCGGCGTCTTCCTCGGCAAATTCCACGTTTGCTGGCACATACCAGTGACGCGGCAGGTGCAGACTGCGGCATTTTACCGCGTCCTTTTCGGTCATCAGCACCGGCGTGTCGTCGCCGAAAGTCAGGTCCGCCTCCGACAATTCCGCATGATCCGGCAACGCCCGGCCGTCCACCCGCAAGCCGTATTTCCCGAGGGCCTCAAAAAATTGCTGCGGATGACCGATACCCGCCACCGCATGCACCTGCCGGCCGGCAAATTCAGCCAATGGCCGGGACGACCCGTCTGACATATTGACGGCATGTTCCAAAGACAAACGCAGTGCCAGTGCACCCGCAGGCAGGGCGGCGTTCATGGTCGAATCCATCTTGCAGATCACAAAATCCGCCTCCTTCAGCCGCGCCGTGGATTCGCGCAGCGGACCGGCGGGCAGCCGCCAGCCGTTCCCTAAGTAGCGCCGGCCATCCAGCAGGATGACCGACAGGGTACACGCCAGGCGGTAATGTTGCAGACCGTCGTCGCTGATAATCACGTTGACCGGATTCTCTTTCAATAAGTTCTGCGCTGCTTGCACGCGGTTTGGTCCTGCCATCACCGGAACCTGGGTTCGTATTGCCAGCAGTACGGCTTCATCGCCCGCCAGCATAGGATCGGTCTGCGGCGTGACCGCTAACGGCCAGTGCTTCGATTGGCCGCCGTAGCCACGGGTGATGATGCCGGGACGGTAGCCTTGCTTCTGCAGCGTCTGCGTAAGCCAGATGACGAGTGGTGTCTTGCCGGTGCCGCCGATGGTGATGTTGCCCACCACGATGACCGGGACCGGCAATTCCACCACCGGAAGAATGCCATGCCGGTAGCACCAGCGGCGCAGAGCGGTGAGTGCCGCAAACACACCGGCCAGTGGGATAAAAAACCAAATGGGTCTTTGTCCATACCAGCGCCGCAACAGCCAGGCGTGAATTTTTTGGCGTGCCATGGCGTCCTGCAAATATCAGGCCACAGCGGTTTCACGGAACTGCATGTGATAGAGCATGGCATAGTGGCCGTTGTGCGCCAGTAATTCGGCGTGCCGGCCGCTCTCCAGGATACGCCCCTGATCCAGCACGATGATGCAATCGGCGCGTTCCACCGTGGACAGGCGGTGCGCGATCACCAGCGTGGTGCGCGTGCGCATCAGTTTCTGCAGCGCCGCCTGGATGTGGCGCTCTGACTCGCTGTCCAGGGCGGAAGTCGCTTCATCGAGAATCAACAGCGGCGCGTCCTTGAGCAGCGCGCGGGCAATGGCGATGCGTTGCCGCTGGCCACCGGACAGCAATACGCCGCGGTCGCCGACCCGGGTCTCCAGGCCCTGCGGCAACTGCTGGATGAACTCCATGGCGTAAGCGGCTTCGGCTGCCGCGATAATGTCGGCTTCGGAACGTTGCCCCAGGCTGCCATAGGCGATGTTGTTGCGGATGCTGTCGTTGAACAGCAGCACATCCTGGTTCACCATGCCGACCTGCTCGCGCAGGTCGTGCAGACGATATTCCCGGATATTGCGGCCATCCAGCAGGATGGCACCGCCGCTGGGATCATAGAAACGCGGCACCAGTCCCACCAGCGTGGATTTGCCGCTGCCGGAGCGGCCCACCAGCGCCACGGTTTCGCCCGGCTGCGCCTTGAAAGAGATGTCCGTCAGCACCTCGCCCTTGGCCGGCGTGTAGGCGAATGTCAGGTTCTGAAATTCGAGCGCGCCGCGTGTGCGGCTCAGCGGCAATGGTCCGCCCCGGGTTTCCATTTCTTCGTCCAGCAGCTCGAAAATGCTCTGACCCGCGGCGATGCCTTTCTGCAAGGGAGCATTGATATCCGTCATGTGCTTGAGAGGCGCAGTTATCAGCAGCATGGCGCTCAGGAAAGAGCCGAAGGTTCCCACCGACACTACCGCCAACATGGACGGCAGCGTGGCAAAGTAAATGACCAGTGCCATGCCGCAACCCGCCAGCAGCTGGATAATGGGACTGGAGCCGGCATTCACCAGCATCAGTTTCATGTTCAAGTAACGATTATGCTCATTGACCTGTTCGAAATGCTGCGTTTCCTGCTGCTCTCCGCCGAATAGTTTCACCACCCGGTGACCGTTGATAACCTCCTCCGCCACCCGCGTGACATCCCCCATGGAATCCTGGATGCGCGAGCTGTAGCGCCGGAAACGACCGCTGATATAACGTACCAGCAGTGCGATCAGCGGTCCCAGAACCAGGATGAAGATGGACAGTTTCCAGTTCAGGTAGAACATCAGGCCGATGAGTCCCACGATGGTCAGGCCGTCGCGAATCAGCACGGTAATGGCATTGGTGGTGGCTTCCGCCACCTGCTCGATATTGTAGGTGAGCTTGGAAATCAGCATGCCTGCGGAGCTGGCATCGTAATAACGTGCCGGCAACCGCAGCAGCTTCCCGAAGGCCTGGGCCCGCAGCGTCTTGATCACGCTACGACCTACCCAGCTTATGAAATAGGCGGCGAAGAATCCGGACAAACCGCGCACTATAAACAATGCGATCACCAGCAACGGTATCAGGCGGATACTGCCGGGATCATGCTGCACGAAACTCCTGTCCAGCAGCGGTTTGACGAGCGCGGCAAATGCCGGCTGGGTCACCGCATAAACGATCATGCCGAGTATCGCCAGCGAGAAGATTTTCCAGAACGGCAGTACGTAAGCCAGCAGCCGGCTGTAAACACGCACCACGCCTTTGTCCTGCCGCAGCGCGCTCATGTCATTGTTGCGCCGCCGGCTTGGTCGTGAGGATTTGCAGTTGCGTGAAACCCAGATCCCCGGCCACATCCATGACTGTCACCACCGACTGATTACTGGAACGTGCGTCGGCGCGCAGGATGATGGGCAGATCACGCCGCTTACCAGTCACTGCCAAGATCGCGGCGCGCACCGCATCCGGACTGGTGCCTGACACGGCTTTCTGGTTGATGTAGTAATGACCCTGGGCGTCAATGGTCACCTCAACTCCGGCCAGCGGTTGCGGGGATGGAGCGACGCTGGCGGTGGGCAATTCCACCGTGAGACTGGTATTTTGGATGAAATGCGTGGTCATCATGAAGAACACCAACAGCATGAGCATCACGTCCACGAAGTTGATGATGTTAAGCTCCGGCTCCTCCCATTGGCGTGAACGCAGCTTCATGCGCGGGCCTCGCGAACCTTCCTGGGTTTTGCCGGATGTTCAGGTTCCTGGGCGTGGTCAGCCTCGCGCACGGCATTCATGAGGCGCATGGTCTCGCGCTCCATACGCACCACCAAATCATCCACCTTGCCTCGCAGATAGCGGTATGGGATGTATGCGATTATGGCTACGGTCAGTCCAGCGACAGTGGCAATCAATGCCTGCGAGATGCCGCCTGAAAGGACTTCTGGATTGCCCAAGCCGGCGGTGGAAATCCGGGCAAACACATGGATGATGCCGAGCACGGTGCCGAGCAATCCCAATAGCGGCGCAATGCTGTAGACCGTACCCAGTGCGTTGAGATAGCGGCCCAGCTCGTGCACCACGTGCCGGCCGGTGTCCTCAATCGCTTCGTTCATGACCTCACGCTGTGCATGACGATATTCGAGTCCGGCGGCCAGGATGCGTCCCAGCGGCGAACCGGCGCGCAAGGCCTCAAGGCGGTCATCGTCCAGCTCACCATTCTTGAGCCAATTCCATACCTGGGCAGCCAGATGTTCGGGAGCCACGCGCCTGGTCTGCAGGGTCCAGAGACGTTCCGTGACGATGGCGACCACCGCGATGGAACAGAGGATGAGCGGGGCCATGAGCCAGCCGCCGGACTTGATGATTTCAAACATGCAGGACGCACATCCGGTATTGATTCCAGGGCATCATACTGGATTTTGCCTGCCGGGCGAACGCTCAAAACCGCTCACTGAGCGGTCCAGAAATGCGCCCCATCGAGCCGCCAGCGGCTGACAACTTCCGGCTTCCGTCCCGGCCACAGGCGGATTTCCACCGCACCTGCCGTGGAGGTATCCAACAGTTCCGCACCGGCATTGCGATAGGCCGCCGTCACCCGGGGCTTGGGAAAACCCCAACGGTTGCGATAGCCCACCGAGAACAACGCGAACCGCGGTGACACGGCTTTGATAAAACCATGCGTCGATGAACTCAGGCTGCCGTGATGGGGCACCACCAGCACATCGCTGGCAAGCGCGTGATTTTCAAGCCTCAGCAGACGCTGCTCGCCATCACGCATGAGATCACCCACCAGCAGGGCACTGCCGCCCGCACCCTTCACCCGCAGAACACACGATGCGTTATTGCCCACCGCCGGCTCATCCACACCCGGAGCAAGCATTTCGAAACGCACCCCATCCCATTCCCAGGATTGTCCGCGCCGGCAGGCTTTCGTGCCCGCAATCCGGGCGACTTCCCCCGAGAGCACCGGCATGCGCGCATAGGCGGCGCGCAGACTCCGCAGGCCGCCCGCATGATCGTTGTCCGCGTGGCTCACAATAGTCAGATCGGGTGCCTTGATGCCGCGGCCCTGTAACCACGGAATCACCACCAGTTGACCGGTATCGGAATCATCGGAGTAGGCGGGACCGGTGTCATACACCAGCGTATGCCGCGTGGTGCGCACCACCGCGGACAACCCCTGACCCACATCCAGCAATGTCAGGTTAAAACCAGCCGCTGGAATTCCAGATGCGGTGGGCAAAAACAAAGGCAATAACAGAATGACGCCGAGCCAGCGGGCCGGCATTTGCTTTGGCAGCATCAGCCACAGCGCGCCGATGGCCGCCACCCCCACCATCATCAGCGAGGGTTCGGGCGTGGCCAGGTGCGCTATCGGCATACTTGCGAGATGCTCCAACAACGGCCAACTCAGCGACATCACGCCCGTGGCCAGCTTAAGCACCAGAACTCCTGCCCAAGGCCAGATGCCGAGAAACCCCACACCCACCAGCACCAAGGGCACCACCACCAAGCTGTACACCGGCACCGCCACCAGATTCGCCAGCGGCGCCACCAGCGTGACGCGATGGAAGAAAAACACCAGCAACGGCAGCAAACCGATACCTACCGCCCATTGGGTGCGCAGCAACTGCATGACTTTGCCGTGACTCACATGTAGGCGATTGCCAAAGACATAAAAAATTGCCGCCACCGAGGCGAACGACAGCCAGAATCCGATGTCGCCCGCCGACAGGGGATCCAGCAGCAACACCGCCAATAGGGCTAAGCCCAGCACATCCACCGCCCGCACGTGCCGGCGCAGCAAGCTCGCACCGGCTACCGCCGCCAGCATGATGAGCGCCCGCTGCGTCGGCACCGAAAATCCGGCCATGGCTGCATACAAGGTGGCGCTAAGCAATGCTCCCACTGTAGCCGCCAATGTCACCGGCAGGCGCGCGCATAGCCAGGCGCTGCGGCGCCAGGCAAACCGGATCAACAGGAATACCAGTCCCGCCATCAGACTGATGTGCAAACCGGAGATAGAGACCAGGTGGGCGGTGCCGGTTTCCCGGAACACACGCCATTGTTCGCGGGAAATGCCGCTCTCGTCGCCGATGACCAGCGCCGCGGCGAGACCCGCGAAGGCATCGTCCGGCAGTGCCTGTCGCATGCTGCTCATCACCCGCGCACGGGCGCGCAGCAGCGGGAAGCGTGGCGCATCCTCAAGCAGCGCGCCCCGGTCACCCACCACGTAACCGGTAGCGCCTAGGCCGTGGCGAAACAGCCAGCCTTCATAATCGAATCCTCCGGGGTTCATGTAGCCGCGTGGCTGTTTCAGCCGCGCCGTGAAACGCCAATGCTGTCCGGGTCGGGGTAATTCCGCAGTCCTTGACCAGCCGAGTCGAATGTGGCCGGGGATACCCCTGCCCGGCGGCCGGTCATCCAATTGTTCGACGGCGAATTCGAAACTCAGGTAGTCTGCTTTAATCCTGGGAATCGAGGCGACCCAGCCGCTGACGGTCACATTGCGGCCTTCCAGGGCCGGCGCGAGACGCACTGCCAGTTGATTCTGAGCGCACCACCAGCACCAGCCGGCACCGATGAATACGAATATAAGAATGCGCGTCGGCCGCCACAGGCAGGCCAGCGCCGCCAACGGCAGGCTGACCAGCATGAGCATTGGGCCCGAAGGCAGCGTCGGCAGCCCCAAAAGCACCAACACCCCCAGCAGCATCGCGATCCCTGCGATTCCCATGATTTCGTCCCAGCCCATGGACAGTGGATAATGGACGCATCCGGCCCAGCCAGGCAGCGGATTAAACGTCCATCAACCCGCTAATTTTATAAACCTGTTCTGATAGGCTTGCAAACCCGGCAACCACTCACCCATCCGGTTTCTAAAACGCGCCCAGGAGCATTTCCGGCCTCATGCCACGCAAATTCCTCAACAAGCTGATGCCGAACCAGCAGAAACTGCACCAAAAGCTCAGCAATAAATGGTATGTGCGCCCCTTCCGGAAAGTCCTCTATGACCCTTTGCTTTGGCACGTGAACCGCCGTGGCAGTTGCGGTGCGGTGGCCTTGGGGCTGTTCATCTGCTGCCTGCCGATTCCAGGTCACACACCGCTGGCGGTGTTAGGCGCGATCTACTGGCGCCTGAACCTGCCGCTGGCAGCGGTCGCCGTCTGGTTCAACAATCCCTTCACCTTTGGCGCCATTTACTATTTCAGCTACCGGCTGGGAGCCGATTTGCTGCAACTCAAGCCGCATCATTTCCCGCCTCAACTATCGCTGAGCTGGATGCTGGGGGAATTCTCCCGCATCTGGGAACCGCTATGGCTGGGCTGCATCATCGTGGGCATCGTGCTTGCCGTCATCGGTTATGTGATGCTCAACATTGCCTGGCAGTTATCCATCCGCCTGCGCTGGTACCGCCGCCAGCAAGCACGCGCTCACAGCAACACCATCAAATAATCCAGGCTTGAGAAGCGCAATCAGGTACGCAATACACCGTCCTCCAAATGCAGCACCCGCTCCATGCGCTCCGCCAATCGCAAGTCATGGGTCACCAGTACCAGACTGGTGTTGAGGTCGCGATTAAGCTCCAGCATGAGGTCGTAAACCTGCTCGCCGGTACGCGCGTCCAGGTTGCCGGTGGGTTCGTCGGCCAGCACCGCCGCCGGTCTATGGATCAACGCGCGGGCCACGGCGGCTCGCTGGCGTTCACCGCCGGATAATTGTCCCGGCTTGTGGTCCAAGCGTTTCCCCAAACCGACGCGTTCCAACAGGCTCTTGGCCCGCTGCCGGGCTTCCGCCACCTGCACACCGCCGATCAGCAGCGGCATGGCC
>DAHVFI010000042.1 GCA_027317045.1 Gammaproteobacteria bacterium | reverse complement strand
CGCCGACAAGGGACTCATCCACCATAACAAGGCCGCGCGTCACAAAAGCCGCCTGAACGAACGTATCCGCGCTCTCAAAGCCTGAGGTCCGCGAGCATCGTCCAAAGCCGGCCTGGATGCCGGCTTTTTTATTGCCGCCGGGACATCGGCGTGCATAGTGCCGGGTATTTCCCAGTACCATTCATAAAATCGGGGGGCGCAACCATGAAATCAGGCATCCTGCTGGCCATTCTGCTGGCCATGCTTCCACTCTCCGCTTTTTCCGCCGGTACCGGGCAAATACCGGTGCCGCTGCGTAATGATATTCTCCGGTTGATCAACATGACGGGCGGCGCTCATCTCGGACAGATGCTCGGCAATGCCATCGCTCAACAGATAATCAACAATCTGCGGGCCTCCCATCCCAGCATCTCGCCCAAGGCCTTCACTATCATCAAGGAAGAAACCAGTGGCATGCTGGCGGATCCGGGCATCTATAAACAGCTCACCGCGATGCTGGTGCCGATCTATGCCAGGTATTACAACGACCAGGATGTGCGCCAGATGATCGCATCCTATAAGACGCCAATCGGACAAAAAATCATCCGCAACAATCCCGAGATTGCCCAGGCCAGCCTGCAGAACGGCGAGCAGTGGGGCAAGGACGTGTTGGCGCCGGAACTGGTGAAACGCATCCGCGCCCGTTTCCAGCAGGAAGGCATCGAGCTCGACCAGCCGATGGGTGAACCTCCGCATTAAGCCAATCAAATCCTGTGAAACATAAAAAAGCCGGTCACTGACCGGCTTTTTGTTCACTCTCTTCCGGCAGCTGCAGGGGTAATGCATTTTGCAGGACCTCCAGCCGCTGCATGATTGCCTGGCACAGCTCGCGGGTGCCCTCGCCGGACAGCCCGGATATCTGGAATACGGGGCCGTTCCATTGCAGGCCTTGCACGATAGCAACGCAGTGCGACTGACGTTCAGCCGCCGGCAGCAGATCAATCTTGTTCAGCACCAGCCAGCGTTCCCGCGCCGCCAGTTCCGGACTGAATTTCTCCAGTTCACCGGCGATGGCGCGCGCATCGCGCACCGGATCACCGCCGTCCACGGTTGCCACATCCACCAGATGCAGCAGGATGCGAGTGCGTTGCAGATGCTTGAGAAAGCGGATACCCAAACCGGCGCCTTCCGCCGCACCTTCAATCAAGCCGGGAATATCCGCCATCACAAAGCTGCGGCGTTCGCCCACCGATACCACTCCGAGGTTTGGATACAGCGTGGTGAACGGATAGTCCGCCACCTTGGGCCGCGCCGCCGATACCGCGCGGATGAGCGTGGACTTGCCGGCATTCGGCAGACCCAGCAAACCCACGTCCGCCAGCACCTTGAGTTCCAGGCGCAGGCTGCGGCGTTCGCCGGCGGAACCCGGGGTGGATTGGCGAGGTGTGCGATTCACGCTGCTCTTGAAGCGTGTGTTACCGAGGCCGTGGAACCCGCCCTGGGCCACGCGCACACGTTCACCGGCATTCACCAGATCACCCAGGAGTTCCTGCGTGTTCAGGTCATACACCAGCGTGCCGGCCGGCACCGGCACAATTAAATCTTCGCCGCTGCGGCCGGTCATGTCGCGGCCCATGCCCTTGCCGCCAGCTTCGGCCTCGTAGGTGCGGGTATTGCGGAAATCCGCCAGGGTGTTGAGGCCGGTGCGCGCTTCCAGATAGATACTGCCGCCATCACCGCCATCGCCGCCATCCGGCCCGCCGAAGGGGATGAATTTCTCGCGGCGGAAGCTGACGGCACCCTTGCCGCCGTCGCCGGCAATCACCTTGATGATGGCTTCGTCTACGAAC
>DAHVFI010000135.1 GCA_027317045.1 Gammaproteobacteria bacterium | reverse complement strand
CCGCGCTGCGATGCGCGCCTCACGCTGCACGCTAACCGCCGCCTGCAATGCCATCACTGCGGTGCCGAACGGCCGTTACCCGGGCGTTGCGGAACCTGCGGGGGCACGGATTTCGGTCATTTCGGTCAAGGCACCGAGCGCATCGAGCGGGCACTTGAACGCTTGTTCCCGGACACCGGTATCGCGCGCATGGATCGCGACAGCACCCGCCGCAAGGGCAGCCTGGAAGGCTTGTTGGACGCTGTGCGCAGCGGTGCATACCGGATCTTGGTGGGTACCCAGATGCTCGCCAAGGGCCATGATTTCCCCAAGGTCACGTTGGTGGGCATTCTGGACGCAGATCAGGGACTGTTCGGCGTGGACTTCCGCGCCAGTGAACGTATGGCCCAGCTCATCGTGCAGGTGGCGGGCCGCTCCGGACGCGCCGAGCGCCCCGGGGAAGTGCTGATCCAGACCTGTCATCCGGACCACCCGTTGCTCACCCACTTGGTACGCGAGGGTTACGCCAGTTTTGCCGCCATCGCCCTTGCCGAACGTGGTGTGGCCGGCTTGCCGCCCTGCACCGCCATGGCGCTGTTGCGCGCCGAGGCCACCGCCGCAAACCCACCGCGAATTTTTTTGGAAGCGGCAAAATCCGCACTCGCGCCCCACTGCGGCCGGCAGGTGCAACTCCTGGGTCCGGCGCCGGCGCCCATGGAGCGCCGCGCCGGTCGTTACCGGGCACAACTGCTACTGTTGGCCTCGCAGCGCGCACTTTTGCAGCAGGCACTGGCCACCGCGCTGCCGGCATTGGAGGCGCTCAAAGAAGCGCGTCGCGTACGCTGGTCCCTGGATGTGGATCCCGCCGAGACCTATTGAAATATCGGTGTGCGCGCTACAACCCCAACAGGGCAGCCGGTAGAATTCAGCCTTGGTTTTGCATATCCGTTGGCAGGAACCTTAATCTGTGAAACAGCCGCTTGAAAGTCTCCTGCACACGACGCTCAAAAACTTGACGGGTGACTTGTTTCCGAAAGCCGCTTTGCCCGAAGGTCCGCTGCTGGAACGCACTCGCGACCTTGCACACGGCGACTTCGCCACCCATGTCGCCTTGATGCTCGCCAAACGCGCCGGCAGGCAGCCGCGGGAACTCGCCCAGGCGATCATCGCGGCGCTGCCAAAATCCGAACTCGTCTCCAAAATTGAGATCGCCGGTCCCGGCTTCATCAATTTCTTCCTGGCACCCTGCGCCTATCATGCGGAGCTGAAGACGCTATTGGCGGCCGGTGCGGCTTACGGCCGCAATCAGTCGGGTGCCGGTGGGCGCGCCATGGTGGAATTCGTGTCTGCTAATCCCACCGGACCGCTGCACGTGGGGCACGGACGCGGCGCGGCGGTGGGCGACTGCCTGTGCCGTTTGTTGACTGCCACCGGTTGGGCGGTGACCCGCGAGTTTTATTACAACGATGCCGGACAGCAAATAGATAACCTGGCGTTGTCGGTGCAGGCACGCTGCAAGCGCATCGAACCCGACCAGCCCGGCTGGCCCAAGGACGGTTACCGTGGCGAATACATTCAGGATGTGGCCAACGCCTACCTGACACGGCAGACCGTACACGCTGACGGCATCAGTGTCACCGCTGGCGCCGACGCCGATGATCTGGACGCCATCCGGCGTTTCGCAGTGGCCTATCTGCGCCATGAACAGGATCTGGATCTGCGCGCCTTCGGCGTGGAATTCGATGTTTATTACCTGGAATCCTCCCTGTACACCGAGGGCCGCGTGCAGCAAACGGTGCGCGCGCTCATTGAGCACGGCCACACCTATGAGAAAGACGGCGCCCTGTGGCTGAAGACCACGGATTTCGGCGATGACAAGGATCGGGTCATGCGCAAATCCGACGGCAGCTACACCTATTTTCTGCCGGATGTGGCCTATCACGTAAGCAAATGGCAGCGTGGTTACATCCGCATGATCAACGAACAGGGTGCCGATCATCATTCCACCATCCTGCGCGTACGTGCCGGCCTGCAGGCACTGGAAATGGGTATTCCCAAGGGCTGGCCGGAATATGTTTTGCACCAAATGGTGACGGTGATGCGCGGCGGCGAGGAAGTGAAACTTTCCAAACGCGCCGGCAGCTACGTTACGTTACGCGACCTCATAGACGAAGTGGGTCGCGACGCCACGCGCTATTTCCTGGTGGCGCGCAAGGCCGACTCACAGCTCACTTTCGATATTGACCTGGCGCGTTCCCAGACCAATGAGAACCCTGTGTACTACATCCAGTACGCGCATGCGCGCATCGCCAGCGTGTTCCGCCAGTTGGCGGGAAAGGGCTACGCATGGAATGCTGAAAATGGCAAAGCCAATCTGGCACAACTGACACAAACTCACGAACAGGCGTTACTCGTGAATCTATCGCGCTTTCCGGAGATGGTGGAGACCGCCGCGCGCAATTTGGAACCGCATCTCATGGCTCAGTACCTGCGGGAACTGGCCAATGATTTTCATACCTATTACGACGCCCACACTTTCATCGTGGAAGACGCGGCCCTGCGCGATGCACGGCTGACACTCATCGCCGCTGCCAGGCAGGTATTGCAGAACGGGCTGGCGCTCCTGGGTGTATCAGCGCCGGAGTCCATGTGATGACCGGAACAGGCGTGATGCTCGCCTTCACCCTCCGAGGTCCGTGGCAACCAGCTCTCCCACCGGAAGAGGCCGTGCATAGCGCGGCTGAGGGTGGTAGCGTGCAGCGGTATGTAAGGACGCTACGCAGGACCTCCTGACATGGCCAAAGATTACAAGCACAGCCCCAAACCCAAGGAC
>DAHVFI010000131.1 GCA_027317045.1 Gammaproteobacteria bacterium | reverse complement strand
CCTGGTCACCAACGGCGAACGTTACAACAAGGTGGTGGATATCTGGTCGCGTACCAACGAGCAGGTGGCAAAAGCCATGATGGACAAGCTCGGCAGTGAGGAAGTGCTTGACCACAAAGGCAATAAGACACGCCAGCCATCCTATAACTCCATTTATATGATGGCGGATTCCGGCGCGCGCGGTTCCGCGGCGCAGATCCGCCAGTTGGCCGGCATGCGCGGATTGATGGCCAAACCCGACGGTTCCATCATTGAGACGCCTATCACCGCAAACTTCAGGGAAGGCCTGAATGTATTGCAATACTTCATCTCAACCCACGGCGCCCGCAAGGGTCTGGCGGATACCGCGCTGAAAACCGCCAACTCCGGTTATCTGACGCGCCGCCTGGTGGACGTGGCTCAGGATCTGGTGGTCACCGAAGTGGATTGCGGTACCGGCGAGGGCCTCTACATGAAGCCCATCGTGGAAGGCGGCGATATCGTGGAACCGCTGCGCGAGCGGGTGCTTGGCCGGGTACTGGTTGAGCCCTGTTATATGCCGGGTACCAAGAAGTTGCTGGTCGAGTCCGGCACGCTGCTGGATGAACGTCTGGTCGAGCAAATGGAAGAGATGGGTGTGGACCAGGTCAAGGTGCGTTCACCGATTACCTGTGTCACCCGTTATGGAGTGTGTACCCAATGTTACGGGCGTGATCTAGCGCGTGGTATCCGCGTCAACATCGGCGAGGCGGTGGGCGTGATCGCGGCGCAATCCATCGGCGAGCCCGGTACCCAGCTCACTATGCGTACCTTCCATATCGGCGGCGCCGCTTCCCGCGCGGCATCCATTTCGAGCGTCGAGATCAAGGCCGCCGGTACCGTCAAACTGCACAACATCAAGACCGTGAAGCACGCCAAGGGGCACTGGGTCGCGGTCTCGCGTTCCGGCGAACTGGGCGTCATAGACGAGTTCGGCCGTGAGCGTGAGCGTTACAAGATTCCCTACGGTGCCAGCATCATGGTGGCCGAGGGCGACAAGGCGCAGGCAGGACAACTGGCTGCCACCTGGGATCCACACACCCATCCCATCGTCACCGAGGTGGCCGGCACGCTGCAGTTCCATGATTTCGTGGAGGGCATCACCGTCAATCGTCAGATGGATGAGATCACGGGTCTGTCCAGCATTGTGGTAACCGATCCCAAGATGCGCGGTTCCCTGGGCAAGGATCTGCGTCCCACGGTGAAACTGGTGAACGACAAGGGACGTGATATGTTCCTGGCCGGTACCGAGATTCCAGCCCATTATCAACTGCCGCCTGGCGCTATCGTGAACGTGGAGGATGGCGCGCGTGTCGGCGTGGGCGATGTCATCGCGCGTATTCCGCAGGAGTCCTCCAAGACCCGTGATATCACCGGCGGTCTGCCGCGCGTCGCGGACTTGTTTGAAGCGCGCAAGCCGAAGGAGCAAGCGATTCTCGCCGAGTTCTCCGGTACCGTGAGTTTCGGCAAGGACACCAAGGGCAAACAGCGCCTCGTCATCACCGATGACGATAGCGTCCAGCACGAGCTGCTGATCCCCAAGTGGCGCACCGTAAATGTCTTCGAAGGCGAACGCGTAGAGAAGGGTGAAGTCATTGCTGACGGCGAACCCAATCCGCACGACATTCTGCGCTTGTTGGGCGTAACCGCGCTGGCGGATTATCTGGTGCGTGAAATCCAGGACGTCTATCGTCTGCAGGGCGTGAAGATCAACGACAAGCACATCGAGGTGATCATCCGCCAGATGCTGCGCAAGGTGGAGATTGCGGTTTCCGGCGAGACCCGCTTCCTGCGCGGCGAGCAGATGGACCGCGGCCGGGCGCTGGACGAAAACGAGAAGATGACCACGGAGAAAAAAGCCACTGCGGAGTTTGAACCGGTACTGCTCGGCATCACCAAGGCTTCACTGGCCACCGAGTCCTTCATTTCCGCAGCCTCCTTCCAGGAGACCACGCGGGTGCTGACGGAAGCGTCGGTGCGCGGAATGCAGGACGACCTGCGCGGCCTCAAGGAAAACGTCATCGTGGGGCGGTTGATTCCGGCGGGAACCGGCTATGCCTACCACGAACAACGGCGCAAACAGCGTGCCGAAGTACCCGTGGATGCAGCCGCCCAGGCAGCGTCCGAAGCGGAAGCCCTGTTTACCGCTGCTGACGACAGCACGCCGGCCGAGATTCCAGCCGCGGCACAGCCGCTAGAGCAGGCCCAGGAGTGATGCACTTGGAGGGTCATTGTTCAATTAAGCATTGAAAAATGGAGTAAGCGCCATAAGTCACCCTCCGGCCGTGAAAACGGCTGGAGTGGCGTATGCGGAGACCCCTATGAGGGAGCAATAGCGGGCGGCTTTCTTGACACTGTGGCCCCGCATCCCTAGAATTCCAGCGCTTTACAGGCGGCACATGGCGGCCAGACGACGGTCGCCACCGCGGAATTCCCGAGACAGGCCGGTTCTGACCGGCCTGTTTCTTCTTTCCGGGCATAAGTTACGCCCCTGCCGCGCAGGTTCAATCCATACCCTTACAGTAGTGAGAGTTGTTGCATGGCGACTTTTAACCAACTGGTGCGCAAGCCGCGTACCCGCAGAATAGAAAAGAGCAAGGTACCGGCCTTGGGCGGTAGTCCGCAGCGGCGCGGTGTGTGCACCCGTGTGTATACCACCACCCCCAAGAAACCCAACTCGGCATTGCGCAAGGTTGCGAAAGTGCGCCTCACCAATGGTTTCGAGGTCATCAGTTACATCGGCGGAGAAGGCCACAACCTGCAGGAGCACTCGGTGGTGCTGATTCGCGGCGGCCGCGTCAAGGACCTGCCGGGCGTGCGTTACCACACGGTGCGCGGTTCGCTCGACTGCGCCGGCGTCAACGACCGTAAGCAGAGCCGTTCCAAATACGGCGCCAAGCGCCCCAAGTCCTGAGTAAGGTAGGCATTCATGTCTCGCAGAAAACAAGCTGAAAAGCGCAGCATTCTTCCGGATCCGAAATTCGGCAGTGAGAAGCTCGCCAAGTTCGTCAACATGGTCATGAAGAGCGGCAAGAAAGCCGTGGCGGAGCGCATTGTCTATGGCGCCCTTGACCAGATCGGCGGCAAGAAAGGCAGCGATCCGATGGATGTGCTGAGCAAGGCGCTCGACAACGTACGCCCCATGGTGGAAGTGAAGTCCCGGCGTGTGGGCGGTGCCACTTATCAGGTGCCGGTGGAAGTGCGTAGCACGCGTCAACAGGCGCTGGCCATGCGCTGGATCATCGAATCGGCGCGCGCACGCACCGAAAAATCCATGCCTGTGCGTCTTGCCAATGAGCTCATGGAAGCCGCCGAGAATCGCGGCAATGCAGTCAAGAAGCGCGAAGATGTGCACCGCATGGCTGAAGCCAACAAGGCCTTCGCTCACTATCGCTGGTAAGCATTCATTTAAGAGACTTGAGTTTCCGAGGATTTCGTCGTGGCCCGCACTACTCCCATTGAGCGCTATCGCAACATCGGCATCATGGCCCACATTGATGCCGGCAAGACCACCACGACCGAGCGCATCCTGTTCTACACCGGCGTGTCCCACAAGATCGGCGAGGTGCATGACGGCGCCGCCATCATGGACTGGATGGAACAGGAGCAGGAGCGCGGTATCACCATCACCTCCGCAGCCACCACCTGTTTCTGGAAGGGCATGGACCAGACTTGGCCCGAGCATCGCATCAATATCATTGACACGCCCGGTCACGTGGACTTCACCATCGAGGTGGAACGCTCGCTGCGGGTACTGGACGGTGCCTGTGCGGTATTCTGCGCCGTCGGCGGCGTGGAGCCCCAGTCTGAGACCGTGTGGCGTCAAGCCACCAAGTATGGGGTGCCGCGGCTGGCGTTCGTCAACAAGATGGACCGCGCCGGCGCAAATTTCTTGCGTGTCTACCAGCAAATCAAGGATCGTCTGGGTGCGACCCCGGTACCCATCGAGATACCCATTGGCGCCGAAGAGAATTTCAAGGGCGTGGTGGACCTGGTCAAGATGAAGGCTATCTATTGGGATGATTCCACCCAGGGCATGCGTTTCGAGGAGCATGAGATCCCCGCTGAACTCGCACCCCAGGCGAAGGAATGGCACGACAAGATGGTGGAAGCCGCTGCCGAAGGCTCTGATGAGCTGATGCATAAATACCTGGAGGGCCACGAACTCAGTGCCGATGAAATTCACCAGGGTTTGCGCGCGCGCACCATCAAGAATGAGATCGTGCCGATGCTGTGCGGCTCAGCCTTCAAGAACAAGGGCGTGCAAATGATGCTGGACGCGGTGGTGTATTACCTGCCCGCGCCGCCCGACGTGCCCGCCGTCAAGGGCCATCACGACGACAAGGACAGCACCCCCGCGGAACGCCATCCCAACGATGAGGAGCCGTTCTCGGCACTGGCGTTCAAAATCATGACCGACCCGTTCGTGGGTACCCTGACATTTTTCCGGGTGTATTCCGGCGTGCTGAAATCCGGCGACACGGTGTACAACCCCGTCAAAAGCAGGAAGGAACGCATCGGCCGTATCCTGCAGATGCATGCCAACGACCGCAAGGAACTCAAGGAAGTGTGCGCCGGCGACATCGCCGCGGCCGTGGGCCTGAAAGATGTCACCACCGGCGATACGCTCACCGATCCGGACAAGATCATCATTCTTGAGAAGATGGAGTTCCCGGAGCCGGTGATTTCGGTGGCAGTGGAACCCAAGACCAAAGTAGACCAGGAGAAGATGGGCATCGCGCTGCAGAAGCTGGCGCAGGAAGATCCGTCGTTCCGTGTGCATACCGATGAAGAATCCGGCCAGACCATCATCTCCGGCATGGGCGAACTGCATCTGGAGATTATCGTTGACCGCATGAAGCGCGAGTT
>DAHVFI010000040.1 GCA_027317045.1 Gammaproteobacteria bacterium | reverse complement strand
GCATTAGCAAGATGCCGCAATGCCTGCTGTGCATCTGCACGATAGGAGGTGAGTTTGCCGCCATACACACCCAGCACCCGTGGTCGACGCCGCCGGTCAGTGGCAAACAGAATTTCCCGGGAACGCCGAAAGGCGCCGGTCCTACCGGCTGGCAGCACGCGCACCCCCGCGAAACTGGCGCGGATATTCGTGTGTGCCTGCGGGAAATAA
This sequence comes from Gammaproteobacteria bacterium, assembly GCA_027317045.1. Lineage (GTDB taxonomy): Bacteria > Pseudomonadota > Gammaproteobacteria > Natronospirales > REEB76 > REEB76. Next base: position 13,987 of record DAHVFI010000040.1, on the reverse strand, counting down.
CGCTGCACCACCTCCAGCAGGTATTCTTGCTCCTGCGGCAAGGGTTTAACTTCTGCAGGGTCGTTGCCGGCGAACGCTGTCTCTGTGGTGCCCACCAAGGTGGTATTGTTGTGCCAAGGCATGATGAATATGGCGCGGCCATCCCGGGGTGCTTCGACATAAAAGATGCTGTTTACGACGGCTTCATCAAGGATGATGTGAGTACCTTGGGTCAGATCGATGGCCGGTTTTGACAGCGTGGGGCGGATGCGGTCGGCCACCTGATTCACCCACGGGCCTGCGGCATTCACCAGTACCCTGGCCTGTACGCTACGAGAAACTCCCTCATGATTAAATGCGATCTCGCAGCCGTTGTCGTGAAGTTGTGCGTGTTCGAATCTGGCCGGTAAATACACATCGACACCGAGGCTTTTTGCGGAGGCCATGACCGCCCGGGTGAGGGCGGCGTCATCGGTTTGTGCATCCCAATACTGGAATACGGCCCGTAGACCGTCCTTGCTCAAACCCTGCAGCGTATTCCACTGACTGCGCGGCAGTGTCTGGAAACGGACGTGGGCGTGCAGGCTTCCCAGCAATGCGTACAGGCTCAAGCCCGCACGTACCTGCCATGGATGCCGGCGGGTGTGTTCATAAACAGGGATGTAAAAGGGTGTGAGTTTTACCAGCTTGGGTGCGATGCGCAGCAACAATTCCCGTTCTCGCAGACATTCACGCACCAGCCGCAAGTCAAATTGCTCCAGATAGCGCAGACCCCCGTGGATCAGTTTACTGGAACGGCTGGAAGTGCCCGCGGCAATGCCGGATTGTTCGAGCACCAGCGCTGAATATCCCGCCGCGGCCACCGCCTGGGCGATGCCGGCACCATGGATACCGGCCCCGATAATTACCAGATCGTAGTCCACGCTCATGGCGATGCAAATTCCGGTGACTTCAGCATGGCGCCGATGTCGTTGGTTTCTACCAAGCCGGCGCCCTGTGCCGCCAGTTGTAAGGCCCGCTGCGGATCCTGGGTTTGGTACGCGACCCATTGCCAGGGGCCGTTCAGCGCATTATGAATGTCGGCAAACCGCTCATCGCTGGTAAATAGGTAATCTGGGTCAAGCGTGTGGACGAGGTGGTGGATTTGCGGAGTTGATTCTTCAGTCGCCCAGCCAATAGCCGGCGCCCCCTGTTTGCGCGCCAGGCTAAGGCAGGCGTGGTCAAATGAGATGATAACGCATTGTTTGAGGGCTGCCTGGCCGGCTGTCAAAATCGAACGCACGACATTGTCACCGCCAAAATGCCGTAGGCTCTGGCGCTTGATTTCTACAAACAGGGTTACCTGTGGCTGCGTTTCAAGCCACGCGATGAGTGCCGTGAATGGCGCAAGCTTTATGTCGGCGTAACATCCGCCGAGTCGAGGGCCTTCACCCACGGTTACCGAAATGAGTTCTGCTGCAGGTATTTCCGTAATGTCCCGGTCTATGCCGGTGGTGCGTTTGAGCGACAGATCGTGGCATACGAATGGCACGCCGTCGGCACTCATTTGCACATCGCATTCGAGCCAGCGCGCGCCCGCACCCACGGCTGCGGCAAAGCCTTCCAGTGTGTTTTCGGGATAACGCGCCGGCCAACCGCGATGGCCGACCAGCGCAGGGATTTTTGTCGGCGCCATGAACCATTCTGGTCCGAAGGATGGTCCTGTGTATCTTCGGGGAAATTTATTCGTAGCGCAACGCTTCGATGGGGTCGAGGGCCGCGGCCTTGGCGGCCGGCGCGATGCCGAATAGCACGCCCACGCCGCCGGAGAAACCGAAGGCCAGGGCTACCGCCCACCACGGGACATAGGCGCTGCGGAATTGGGGTACCGCATGAGCCACCAGCATGCCGATGCCGTAACCCAGCAGCACACCGATGACGCCGCCGATGAGCGCCAGCGTAACCGCTTCGACGAGGAACTGCATGAGGATGTCATGACGGCGTGCCCCCAGGCTCTTCATGATGCCGATTTCGCGGGTGCGCTCGGTAACCGACACCAGCATGATGTTCATGATGCCGATGCCGCCCACCAGCAGCGCAATCGCCACGATCCCGCCGAGGATATAGGTTATGGCGTTGAGTACGCTGGTGAAGTTTCCCAGCAGTTGTGCCGGTGTCTGCACCTTGAAATCGTTGTCCTGCCCGGGCTTCAGGTGATGATTGCGGCGCAATATCTGCGTGATCCGGCCGGAGACGGCATCCAGCTGTTTGACGTCGTTGACTTTCAACTGAATGACGATGTCGGGCACGACCGCCGCGCCCAGCAGGCTGTGGGCCGTGCCGTAGGGGATGATCACCTGGTTATCCTGGTCGAAACCCAGGATCTGTCCGAGTGGATGCAGTACGCCTACCACCTTGAACCATTGGCCGGAAATCTGGATGTACTGCCCCAGTGGGTCCGCCGGCAGGTGCAGTTTCTTAACCACGGTGACGCCGATCACGGCCACGTGGCGATGATGCAGGTCGTCGTTTGGCGTGATGAAGCGGCCGCTGTCCGGATAGGAACCGTTGTTGATGGCGTAAGCTGGGGTGCTGCCCAGCACCTGGCTGTTGGTGGTTTGATTGCGATATTTCACCGGGTCATAGAATCTCCCCACCGGCAATACCGGACTGAGACCGCTGATGCCGGTGACATCGTGCTGGATGCTCAGCAGGTCATCCGTGGTCACCTTGGCGACCTTGCCGGCGAGGCGGTCCTTGCGTGGCAGGTAGGAGTTAATGGTGAGACTGTTGACACCCAGGCCGTTGAACTCGCTGGTGATGGATTTGCTGAACCCCTGGATCAGCGAGACCACCGCGATCACCGCCATCACGCCGATGACGATGCCGAGCATGGTCAGGAAACTGCGCAGGGCGTGGGCGCGGATGGCCTGGAAGGCGGAACGCAGGCTTTCCAGCAGGTTATACACGCGCAGGCTCCAACACTTTATTCATAGCGCAGCGCATCGATGGGGTTCAGGGAAGCCGCTTTCGCGGCAGGCGCGATCCCGAACAGCACGCCCACGCCGCCGGAAAAGCCGAACGCCAGGGCAATCGCCCACCAGGGAACGTGGGCGCCCAGGAACTGCGGAACCAGATGCGCCACCAGCATGCCGATCCCGTAGCCCAGCAACAGGCCGATGATGCCGCCGATGAGCGACAGGGTCACGGCTTCAATGAGGAATTGCAGCAGGATGTCGCTGCGGCGCGCACCCAGGCTCTTGCAAATGCCGATCTCCCGGGTGCGCTCCGTGACCGATACCAGCATGATGTTCATGATGCCGATGCCGCCCACCAGCAGCGAGATACTGACCACGCCGCCCAGCACCAGGGTGATCATGTTGAAAATCTTGTTGATGGTGGCGGTTATCTGTGCCGAGGTCTGCACCTCAAAGTCATTTTCCTCGCCCGGCTTGAGATGATGCCTGCGGCGCAGCAGTTCGGTGATCTGGTTTGCGACGTTATCAATATCCTTGAGATTGTTCACCTCCAGATCGATCTGGATATCCACTTCTCTTGAGGCACCCAGCAGGCTGTGGGCGGTGCCGTAGGGTATATAGATGCGGTCGTCCTGGTCCTGACCGGCAATATTGCCCAGTTCTTTCAGGACCCCGACGATTTTGAACCACTGTCCGAACATTTCGATGAACTGGCCCACCGGATTTTTGGGCAGATTGAGGTCGGCCAGCAGTGTATGGCCGATCACCGCCACACGCCGGTGGCTGATATCATCGCTGGGCGTCAGATAGCGGCCCATGACCGGATAAAAGGGGCTGTTTTCCGCGTGCGATGAGGTGGTACCGTAAATGCCGGAGTAGGCGATCTGGTCGCCATACTGGACCTGGCCAGATCCATTGCCGGCAAGATACAGCACCGGGGTGATTTTGCTGATGCCGGCGATCTGGTGCTGGATGGCCTGCATGTCGCCGGGGGTGATCCTGACCACTTTGCCTGCCAGGTAATCCTCCTGGGTCTCGTTCGATGTGATCAGCAGGCCGTTGACCCCCATGTTGGAAAAGATGGAGGTGATGGAATGGCTGAATCCCTGGATCAGGGACACCACGGCGATCACCGACATCACCGCGATGATTATGCCCAGCGTGGTCAGGAAGCTGCGCAGGGCATGGGCGCGAATGGACTGAAAGGCGGAACGCAGGCTTTCCAGCAGGCTATACACGGCGCATGATTTCCTGATTTTCGTCATCGGCGGCCCTGGCGGTATCGCTCAGGATCTGCCCGTCCATCAGGCGGATGACCCGCTGGCAATGGTTGGCGATGTTCTGGTCGTGCGTCACGATGATAATGTTGTGACCTTGTTTATGCAGCTCGTCGAACATGGCCATCACATCACGGCTGGTGCTGGAATCCAGGTTGCCGGTAGGTTCGTCCGCCAGCAGGATGGAAGGCTTGCCCACCAATGCGCGGGCGATAGCTACACGCTGGCGTTGGCCGCCGGAAAGCTGATTGGGTAAATGCTGCAGACGGTCGCCCAACCCCACACTTTGCAAGGTTTGTGTCGCCATGCGCTTACGTTCGCTCAGGGGGGAGCCACGATAGATGAGTGGCTGCATGACATTGTGCAAGGCGTTGGCACGTCCCAGTAGGTTGAAGTTCTGGAAGATGAAACCAATTTCGCGGTTGCGGATGCGCGCCAGAGCGTTGTCATCCAGTTGCGCCACCGGCGTACCGTTCAGTATGTATTCTCCGCTTGTTGGCTTGTCGAGGCAGCCCACGATGTTCATGAGCGTGGATTTACCCGAGCCGGAAGGGCCGATGAAGGCCACATACTCATTGCGATAAATGCTGAGATTGATGTCCTTGAGTGCATCCAGGGTCGCTTCACCCATCACGTATTGTTTGCTGACGTGATGCAGCTCCAGTACGGATTCGGGATTCATGATGCACTCGTGGCCTGTTTACTTACAGTGTTATTTGCCGGCAAAACCGATACCGCTGTGCCGTCGCTCAAAGCATGCAGTGTCGTATAAGGACCGGTGATGACTGTTTCGCCGGTCTTGAGTCCGGAGACGATTTCCTGATAGGTATCGCTGGAAACGCCGGTGGTCACATTCACCTTGCGAGCTTTGCCGTCACGCAACACATAAACGTAAGCGCCGGAGGTGGGTTCGAGGCTCTTGGAGTTAGGGTTGTTCTCGTAGAGTATCGCCTGCAACGGCACGGCAATGGCATTGGGGGTGCTCTGGGTGAAGATTTCCGCGCGGCAGCTCATGCCGGGGCGTACGCGCGGCAGTTTCTGGTCCGTGAGCCCGATTTTCACCTCAAAGGTAACGCCCTGCTGTGCCGTCTGTGTGGTTGAAGTGCTGGTGCTGTTGTCAGTCACGGAAGCCGCGATGAACTGCACCTTCCCATGAAAGGTATCGTTGGGGTAGGAGACCGCGTTGATATTGGCATCCTCATTCAGCTTCAGGTTGGCGATGTCGGCCTCGTCCACCTGTACATCCGCTTGTACCTCGCTGGGATCGGCGATCTCCATGAGCGTCGAACCGGGAATGTTGGTGCCGGTAATGACGGTTTCACCCACCTTGACCGGCAGGCTGGTAACCATGCCGTTGATGGGCGAGCGGATCACGGTTTTACTGAGATTCTGCTGGGCCTGGCTGAGTTGCGCCTGGGCGATACGCAGCGCCTCTTTCTGGGAGTCCAGCTGTACTTTGGCGATATCCAGTTGATTGCCCAACTGGTCGAAAGTATTGGCATCCACCAGATGTTGCTTGAAAAGCGCCTGTTGGCGGTTGTATTGCAGTTGCAGGTTGGAAATCGTGAGTTTTTGGCTCTCGATAGCAAGCTGCGCCTGTTGCACCCCGGCCTGAGCCTGGTCTACCGCCGCCGCATACAGCTGTGGATCCAGGCGCAACACCACCTGGCCATTCTTCACCATCTGACCTTCCACCACCGGGATTGCGCTGATCTTGCCGATAACCTCCGGCTTCAGTTCCACCGGATTGATATAAATGAGCTGTCCCGAAGCCAGAATGGAACTCTTGATAGTGCGGGCCTCGACTTTGGCCACATCCACTTTTTGGGTATCCCGACTGCCCGCGAAACGGCTGATCAGTATGAGGATGGCGATGCCAGCGATGATGGCCAGGGTGATCCAGAGCTTGCGCTTCCGCCGCATACCAGTCTCCATATGTTTCAGTGTTGTATCTTAGTATAACACTGAATATTTGGGTTACAACCCCCCTGGCGCCTGTTTTGGGCGCTTTCAAAATGCGGCATTAGGCGAGTTTCAGGATGATCCAAATAGCGTAAATCATCACCCACGGGGCGAGCACGATCAGCGACGATTTACCGAGACTTTTCTTGGTCCACAGGGAAAAACCCAGGATCATCAGTGCCAAGGTCCAGAACGTGGTCAGATGCACGCTGGCCGCCAAGCCCATCATGGGATGTCCCATAGGCAGGTGGAACAGGAGTGTATTCAGGGAGGTCACGTCCAGCGCGTAATAGCTGGTCTGCGGGTTGGCGAATACATAGGCGATTCCCGAGGCGACGGGCCCAATGATGTTTGGAAAGGAGGTCCAGACGCTGAAGCTGAACCACTTGCCGTAGGACTGCTGCTCGTAGCCGCCAACTTTGCTTACCAGAAAAAAGTATAGCGCCTGCAGCAGATACACGATTATCAGAAACAACGGGACACCCACAGCGCTGCCGATGAGGAAGCGGCTGCGGGTAAAACCGCGCCGGATCATGTCCAGCTGGCTGTGGTTATATTTGCCGGCCATGACGGCGGTCATCTGGTTGGCTAGCCAGCCAATATCCACCGTGGCGTAATACCAGACGATGAACGCAACAGTCAGCACAATGGTGATGATTAGCGGATACCAAAACCAAACGGTGTGGGATTGGATATCCTGAAGGGCCTTTTTAGGTTCGACGAAAATGTTGCCGAGGCAGGTGAGGGCGGATGTCTCCATACTGGAATCTCCGGTTGACCTTAAATAAATAGGCGGATTCAACTCTGAAGTGCGACTTCATGACGGGCTGAGTGGGTAAGCTGCGGTAGTATCGCTGCTTTTCCGACCGGCAAGTCGAAGGGGCACAGATGAAAGGCTACACGCAGCTGACCCGAGAGCAACGATACCAGATATACGCGTACCTGAAAGCAGGTTTTGACCAAACGCAGACCGCCGACGAGCTGGCGGTACATAAATCGACGATATCCCGCGAGTTGGCGCGCAACCGGGGCGGGCGGGGTTACCGACCGAAGCAGGCGCAGGCCTGCTGTGAGCGGCGCCGAGCGGCGAGTTATCGTTCGCGTATCGGAGTCAGTGAGTGGCAACGGGTGGACAGCTTGATCCGACGGGAGTGGAGTCCGGTGCAGATTCGAGACCGATTGGCCGACGAAGGGCGGCGGCCCATCAGTCATGAATGGATCTACCAGTACCTGTGCCAGGACCGTCAGGCGGGCGGTACGTTGTATCGATTTCTGCGCTGTCAGCGGCAACGGCGCAAACGCTATGGGCGTGTGGAGCGGCGTGGGCAGCTGAAGGACCGGGTGAGTATCGAAGCACGCCCGGCGATCGGGGCGCCGCGCTCGGATCGGGGACTGGGAAGGTGACATCCTGATCGGGACGCCACCATCGGGGCGTGCTGGTCTCTTGGGTGGAGCGTAAGAGCGGCTATACCGTGCTGGCGGCGCACGGCTCAAGCCTTCCGCGAGGCCACGGTCAAACTGCTGCGCCCGTTCAAAGCCCGCGTGCACACGCTCACGCTGGATAACGGCACCGAAGGCGCCCAGCATGAACGCATTGCTCAATCCCTGGCCGTGCACGTGTACTTTGCGCATCCCTATTGTTCATGGGAGCGCGGCACCCACTCAAATACCAATGGGTTGATCCGTCAGTACTTCCCCAAGCGCCGCAACCTGAGCACTGTCACACAGAAAGAACTGGATCATGCTATGCAGCGGCTCAATCACCGGCCCAGACAGCGATTAGGATTCAAAACACCGCATGAGGTATTCTTTCACACCAAGACATCACTCACAGTTGCACTTGGAACTTGAAGCCGCCATATCAATTATGCCGCCCGCGCAGCTATTTTCGGTACGCGCCGTTTTAAAACGGCGCCTAAACTATCGGGATTAAAGTTCTCGGCAGACGGCCTGAAGGCACAAAGGTATGATAGCGGTAGCTAAAGCCGCCGGAAAGTGACAAACGTCATGAGACCCCGCCGTTTTTCATATGCGGCAGGCAAGATTCAGGAAACAGACACCCCTGGCCGGAGAGGCCAGGGGTGTTCAATTTTATCGAGGCTAGGAGATTACCAGCGGCCGCCGCGGCCGCCGCCGCCAGCGCCGCCTTGGCGTGGTTGCCGTTCCTGCGCTTCATTCACGCGCAGCGGACGGCCGCCCATATCCTTGCCATTCAGCTCCTGGATGGCTTTTTGAGCCGCGCCCTGATCCATTTCCACGAAAGCGAACCCGCGTGGGCGGCCGGTTTCGCGGTCAGCGATCAGTTTCACCGAATGCACGGTGCCGAACGACTCGAACTTGGAACGAACTTCCTCTTCGGAAGCGGTAAAGGGCAGATTGCCCACATAGATTGACGTCATACTCTTGATTCACTCTGCTGTAACTTAATGAAAACCACGGTAGCGGGAGTTGAAGCCTGCTGCCGTGATACTGCCTGACGGCTTGGGCCCCTGTTTGTGGCATCCCTTCATCTTCATTAAGAACGGGAAGGGCGACACATTCAAGCGGCAACCGCCTTATTGTTCGTTACTTGATCACTTTGATGCGGCGAGCCGGGCGAATTCCCCAAAGAACGTCTGCAGGTGTGTGACAGGTCCCGAACGGGGCCGAGAGCTTACGCCTGTTGCAAAGGCCTGTCCAATACCCAGTATGGGTGAGAAACCCTTACCAAAGTGCCATCTCGCGACACGGTAGGCAGGGTGGTTTGCCGTATAATGCCCGGCCTTTTCCGCCGGTTCCCGTCCCGTGATCGAAAAACTCCGCAATATCGCCATCATCGCCCATGTAGATCATGGCAAGACTACCTTGGTGGACCAACTACTACGGCAGTCCGGAACTCTGGACGCCCGTGCCGCCATGCCGGATAGGGTCATGGATTCTAACGATTTGGAGCGGGAGCGGGGCATCACTATCCTGGCCAAGAACACCGCCATTCGCTGGGGTGGGTACCGTATCAATATCGTGGATACCCCCGGCCATGCGGACTTCGGCGGTGAGGTGGAACGAGTGCTGTCCATGGTGGATTCGGTGCTGCTGCTGGTGGATGCGGTGGACGGTCCCATGCCGCAGACGCGTTTTGTGACCCAGAAGGCTTTTGCCCACGGCCTCAAGCCCATTGTGGTCATCAATAAGATTGATCGCGATGGTGCGCGGCCGCACTGGGTGCTGGACCAGACCTTTGATTTGCTCGACAAGTTGGGCGCCTCGGATGCGCAGTTGGATTTCCCGGTGGTGTATGCCTCGGCGCTGCAGGGTCATGCCACCTTGAATCTGGATCTGCCGGGCAAGGACATGACCGCTCTGTTTGAAGCCATCGTGAAATACACACCGCCGCCACCGGTGGAGCTGGACGGCCCGTTCCAGTTGCAGGTGAGCTCGCTGGATTATTCCAGTTATGTGGGCGCCATCGGCATTGGCCGAATTGCCCGCGGCCGCATCATGCGCAACAGCTCCGTGGCGGTGATTGATCACGAAGGACAGGTGCGCCGTGAGCGCGTGTTGCAGGTATTCGGTTTCCTCGGCCTGCATCGTATCGAAGTCGCGGAAGCCCAGGCCGGCGACATCGTAGCATTCACCGGTATTTCCGCGCCACGCATCTCTGACACGCTTTGCGATCCGGAACATGTGGAAGCGCTGCCATCCCTGTCCGTGGACGAACCCACCATCAGCATGACTTTCGAGACCAACAGCTCGCCGTTTGCCGGACAGGATGGCAAGTTTCTCACCAGTCGCCAGGTGCGCGAGCGTCTATACCGTGAAGTACTGCACAACGTGGCTCTGCGGGTCGAGGATACCGAAGATCCGGAAAAATTCCGGGTATCGGGCCGCGGTGAATTGCATCTTTCAATCTTGCTGGAAACCATGCGGCGCGAAGGCTATGAGATTGCCGTATCACGTCCGCAGGTGATTTGCCACGAAGTGAACGGCGTGCGCCATGAGCCGTTTGAAATGCTCACGGTGGATATAGAGGAACGCCATCAGGGAGGTGTGATGGAGGCCCTAGGCAGTCGTGGCGGCGATCTGGCCGACATGCGTTCCGACGGCCGCGGCCGCGTGCGCCTGGATTACATGATCCCGGCACGTGGGCTCATTGGTTTCCAGACTGCATTCCGCACACTGACTTCAGGTACCGGACTGCTGCATCATGTATTTGATCACTATGGACCCGCCAAGGGCTCCGAGGTCAATCAGCGCGCCAATGGCGCTATGATTTCCAATGGTGCCGGCAAGGTCGTGGCTTATGCACTTTTCAACTTGCAAGAGCGGGGCCGGCTGCTGGTGGCGCCCGGTGATCCTGTCTATGAAGGGCAGGTCATCGGCATCCATGCCCGTGATAACGATCTCACCGTGAATCCCCTGAAGGGCAAGCAGCTCACCAATATCCGCGCTGCCGGCCGTGACGAGAATATCCTGCTGACGCCCGCGCTCAGGTTCACGCTAGAGCAGGCCATGGAATTCATCGAGGACGACGAACTGGTGGAGATTACGCCGCATCACATCCGCCTGCGCAAACGCTACCTCAAGGAGCATGAGCGCAAGAAGGCGGCGCGCGGCGTGGCGGCCGCCTGACAGTGCTTATAAACGCGGATAGCAGGTTGAAGAAGTTGCTGCGCGAGATTTGCATAGATACTGCAATTTCGCTAGCGTACGGCGAAACCTATCATGGATGGTTATTGCACTGATTCCATGCATGATGAACCCTTTGCCATGAGTTCAGGGTAGGCTTGTCGGACCGTGAATGGCACTATCTTGTCCGGGTTTTCCTAAACTTGGAGCGTGTTTCCAGGTCGATGCTGATAATATGAACACCGATCTTTACTCCCAGGCTATGCAACGTTTCCAGGCAGTGTTTGCCAGGGTCCAGACGTTGGATATTCCAGAACCTGCGGCCGTGAGTCTGGCAACGGTCAGCAAGGACGGCCAACCCTCAGTGCGCACCGTTTTGCTCAAGGCATTTGATGCGCACGGTTTTGTTTTTTATACCAATATGCAGAGCCGCAAGGGCGAACAGCTGCACGCCAATCCTCATGCCGCCCTTTGTTTTTTCTGGCAAGCACTCATGCAGCAGGTGTTGGTGGAAGGAAAAGTTCGGGCGGTGAGCGATGCCGAGGCGGATGCTTATTGGATCACCCGCCAGCGCATGAGCCAGATCGGTGCCTGGGCATCACGGCAGTCCGAGCCCCTGCCGGAGCGAGTACAGTTAGAAAGGAACTATTTGGAATTCGAGCAGCGTTTCACCGGCCAGCCGGTGCCGCGCCCTAAATATTGGTCTGGCTTTCGTTTAGAGCCGCATATGATCGAGTTCTGGCTATCGCGACCGGGCCGTCTGCACGAGCGTGAACGTTATTTCATCGAGCACGGTAGCTGGCAGCGCTGTCTAATATATCCATAAATCTGGACGATGATGCAAACCTACACTGGCAATACACGCTCTCCTGCGGCCATGGGCCACCGTGTGTGCCTCGCTCCCATGATGGGCTACACCGACCGGCACTTCCGCTACTTTATCCGCCTCATGAGCCGGCATACCCGGCTATATACCGAGATGCTGACCAGCGGCGCGCTCCTGCACGGTGATACACGGCGCTATTTGGCATTCCATGACGCGGAACATCCGCTGGCATTACAAATTGGCGGCAGTGAACCGCGGGAGCTGGCACAGTGCGCGCGGTTGGCCGCTGAATACGGCTACGATGAAATCAATCTTAATGCAGGCTGCCCTAGCGAGCGGGTTCAGTCCGGCCGTTTCGGCGCTTGTCTCATGCTTGAACCGCAATTAGTGGCGGAGTGTGTCGCGGCCATGGTCGCGGTCTCAGCCATCCCGGTCACTGTCAAGACCCGGGTTGGCGTTGATCAGCACGACAGTTACGAACATTTGGCGGCTTTTGTGCGCGCAGTTGCGGTGGCCGGTTGTCAGGCGTTCATTATCCATGCGCGTAAAGCCTGGTTGCGAGGATTGAGCCCAAAGCAAAATCGCGAAGTACCGCCGCTGCGGTACGATGTGGTGGAGAAGCTCAAGCGTGATTTTCCCGAGCTTACCATCGTGGTGAATGGAGGCATCCAGACGCTCCAGGCGATGCATACTCATTTGGTATCGTTCGACGGGGTAATGATCGGCCGAGAGGCGGTGGCCAATCCTTACCTGTTCGCCGACATAGACCGGCGCTACTTCGATGCGGACGCACCGGTGCTCTCGCGTACGCAGGTGCTGGAATGTTGGTTGCCGTATGTCACGGAGGAACTGGCGCACGGCGTGCCGCTGGCGCGTATGACGCGCCATGCCTTGGGATTGTTCCAGGGTTGCCCCGGCGTTCGTCACTGGCGACGCTATCTCAGCGAGCACTCCGGCCGTCCGGGAGCTGGCATCGAGATTCTGCGGGACGCTCGGTGCAGCATACAGGCGGTGGCTTAAGCGACGGGATCTAACGTGGTGTGCCCGGTGCGCGATACATCGTCGGCAACACCTGAATACGATGATTTGACTTATACATCCGTTCACCCATCCTTAACCAGATTGCTGAGGACACACGAATCGAGTAAATGAGATTAGCAAATAGAATCAAAGACGATAACCCCGGCCATCTTGGATGCGGTGGCCCAGGCAATAGCCATTCTCCCCGAGAATGTTCGTATACTCCGAACTTGAACGGTACTGAGATAAGGACGCATTCAAATATGCAAGAGTTTTATGCATTAGCAATATCTGCTACACGTTCTTTGTATTTCTATATGTTGATCAAGTTTACAATTCCTGGGCGACATTTTGAGTGGAGACTATTTGCGACTTTCTGTTTCCGCAACAATTCCCGTTGACCGTTGTTTCAGGGATTCATCCATGCGCTCTGCTCGTCGTACCAATCCAACTCGTCGACATACCGTTACCCTGGCTGAACGTGCCGATCGTTACGCCCTGTACCAGAAATCGGTGCAGGACGTGGTTTGGGAAATGCAATTTGTGGAGCAGGTATTCCGCGAACGGCGCGGGCGGACACCGCTGCGACTGCGGGAGGACTTCTGTGGCACGTCGCTGGCCGCCTGCGAGTGGGTGCGCCGCGACGCACGGCGTGAGGCGATCGGGGTAGATCTGGATTCCAAGGTGCTTGACTGGGGGCGACAGTATAATCAGGCCAAGCTCACGCCTTCAGCTATCAAACGGCTTACGCTTCTGGAAGCAGACGTGCTTACAGTGGATACACCGTCAGTGGATTTGCTACTGGCATTCAATTTTAGTTATTGGGTTTTCAAACAGCGGGCGATACTACGGGAATATTTCCGCAGGGTGCACCGGAGTCTGGCGGCTGACGGTATTTTTATGCTGGACGCCTACGGCGGCTATGATGCATTTCGACAGATGCGCGAGCGACAGGATTTCGGTCGTTACACATATATATGGGAACAGGCTGAGTACGAGCCGATATCGGGTACCACCACCTGTCATATCCATTTTGCTTTCCCTGACGGTTCCCGGCTCAAGCGTGCTTTCAGCTATCACTGGCGGCTTTGGACATTGCCAGAACTACGGGAAGTATTGCTGGAAGCAGGTTTCTCCAAGGTGATCGTATATCTGGAAGGCACTGACAAGAAGACTGGCGAGGGTAATGCGGTATTCGCCCCCGCAGAACGGGGCGAGGCGGATGCTGCCTGGATTGCTTATCTGGTGGCCGAACCCTGAGACCCGTACAGCCACGATCCCGACGGTAGTCAATGTTCTTGTTTTACTCTTAACGTGATGGCCAGCTTTTGCAGATGGGCGAGGTGCGCCGAAGCCGAATC
>DAHVFI010000039.1 GCA_027317045.1 Gammaproteobacteria bacterium | reverse complement strand
ACACCGCACAATTCACCCGCACCCTCAGCATCCTTGTCGGCAGCGGTGTGCCGGTATTGGAGGCCTTGCGAATTTCCGCAGAGGTGGTGGCGAATGTGCCCATGCGTGAGGCAGTGGATGAAGCCACCCTGCGAGTGCGTGAAGGGGCATCCATCAGCCAGTCGCTTTCCAAGAGCGGCTTATTCCCGCCCATGGCGGTGCATCTCATTGCCAGCGGCGAAGCCAGCGGCAAACTGGACAGCATGCTGGAACGCGCCGCCATCAGCCAGGAGCGCGAATTGGAAACGCTGACCGGCACCTTGCTGGGAATCATGGAACCGGGATTGATACTGGTGATGGGCCTCATTGTGCTGCTCATTGTGCTCGGAATCCTGCTGCCGATTTTCGACCTCGATCAAATGGTGCATTAATAGTGAGGAGAAGCCAGTGAAAATATCCGCTTGCCTGCTGGGTTGCGTGTTGCTGTGTCCGGTACTGGCCCTCGCCGCCGATCCCTTCAATTACAACTATGTGGATCTGGGTTACCAACATCAGTCACTCGGGAATGGTTCCACCTCCAAGGGTCCGGCTGTGGCCGTGTCTTACACCGTCTGGAGTCAGTTGCAGGTGGTGAGCGGATACGCGCGCTTGGATACCTCCGCGCCGCTTTCCGACATCACCAATGACAATTACTATGTCGGCATCCGCGGTGAAAACAATTTCAGCGACAGCACCGATTTCTTCACCGATATCCTGTATCTCAACAGTCACGCCCGCTACCAGGGCATAGGCAGCACCGACAACGGCTACCGATTGGCGCTGGGCTTGCGCCATGTACTCAACCGCTGGGTGGAATTCGATGGCAGTCTGGGGCACAACTGGCTGGATCAGGCCTCCAATGAGGCCGCCGTCGGCCTGCTGTTCAATGCCAGCTCCTGGCTGGCCGTGGGCCTGAGTTACACTCACAGCAGCCTCACCAGTAATACCAGCAGCCTGCGTTTGCGTGTATATTTCTAGCGGCAGCCAGGAACTTTTGCTGCCTCGGCGTAACCTAACCCCGACAAGGGTCGCAATCTGAAATCTTCCCAGGGAATCAAAGCCAGCGTCGCACCCGGCAGGCGGCGCGGTTGGCGATATCTGCCGCATCCGTTCCAGGAGAACAAGATGAAAACCACCCGTATATTACCCGGCTTGATCGCCCTATTTGCCGTACTGGCCCTGACCTCGTCACCCGTGTTAGCCGGGAACGCCGGGGCCACCAGCGCCACTCATGATGTTTTTCACAATCTTAAATTCCGTAATCTGGGGCCGGCCATTGCCGGTGGCCGGGTGACTTCAGCCGTGGGCATCCCCGGTAATCCCAACATTTATTACGTCGGCGCCGCCGGCGGCGGCGTCTTCAAAACCACCGATGGCGGCCTGCATTGGAAGGCGATTTTCCAGCATGCGGGCAGCGCCTCCATCGGCAGCATCGCCCTCGCCCCCAGCAACCCGAATCTGGTGTGGGTGGGTACCGGCGAAATGAATATCCGCAATGACGTGCTCGACGGTGCCGGTCTGTACCTGTCCACCGATGCCGGCAAGACCTGGAAACTCATGGGCTTCAAGGACGCGGGCCAGATCGGCAAGATCATCGTGGACCCGCAGGATGCCAATACCGTTTTCGTGTCAGTATTCGGCCACGTCTGGGGTCCAAATCCCGAGCGCGGCATCTTCAAGACCACCGACGGCGGCAAGACCTGGAAGAAAGTG
>DAHVFI010000038.1 GCA_027317045.1 Gammaproteobacteria bacterium | reverse complement strand
GTGATGGGTGCACCCACCAGCGCCGTACGACCATCGCCCGAGAGGGCGACGGAATGGCCGAAATTAATATCCGTGCCGCCCCCGTTCACAGTATGCACAGCATCATGGGGAATCGGAAACGTTGCGGCCTGCTGCCATCGGTCTCCGCTCAAGGTAAACACATAGACGCCGTTTAGCGCGCCAAGACTCCCGACAAGCGCGGTATGCCCATCGGCCGAGAGGGAGACCGAATAACCAAAGAAGGAGGTGGCGGGCACCGGGCCTTTGGAGAGCATCAGTTTGTGCAGCCGCCATGCCAACCGTGGTGGAGCGCTCGGTGAAGCGTGACTGCGAGATGCCGTAGCGGCATAAGCCGTGATGAACGCTGCAGCCGCCAAAGGGATTACCAGGGTCCTACAGAACCGACCCTGGAAGACGAAGCCGAAATCCATAGTTCTCCTCTTTCTCGTTCAAGATGACTAGCCTGCGCCATCACTCGGGTCATGGCTTGAGGGCGGTATCTTTCTCAAATTCTAGTGCAATCCTGATATCTATAACCACTTTAAGCCAGAAGAAAGGGATTATTAATGCTTTTATAATTTGATTGATTCAATGAGACGGGATTATAAGAATCCGAAACCTGTTTCGTGTACATTCGGTGAGTGGTATGCAGGGTAATCTCGAGGTTCCGCTATTGGGTCGGGAGCAGACATGCGGCTTTAGGCATTAACTGCGTGTCTTATCCAAAACTAAGTTTCCCGTAATGTCTCAACAGGCGGCGTATTCAGAATGCGCCGGTTCGCCAATAATCCACTCGCTCCGACGATCAGGGTGCCGGCGATAATGCCGATGGCCCACACACGCCAATCCGGGTGATAGGGCAATGAGAATACGCGGCTGGCGAGCAGCCAGGCGACGATAGTTGCCGCCAACGCCCCCAATAATCCCGCAACCAATCCCATGGCCGCATATTCAGCGGCGGCGGCGGAGCGCAGCAGACGCCGCGAGGCGCCCAGGGCACGCAATACCGCGGCTTCGAAGCGGCGTTCGTCGCGGGTCGCTTGCACCGCGGCCAACAGCACCACGATGCCGGCGCCGAGGGTGAACAAGAACACGTATTCCACCGCCACCGAAGCCTGATTCATGAGATGTCGCACCTGTTCAAGAATCGCATCCACGTCAAAGACCGTGAGTGAAGGCAACTGGCGCACCAGGTCGGCCAAGATCACGGCCTTTTGCGGTGCCAGGTATACGCTGGTGATCCAGGTGGCGGGATAGCCGGAGAGGGTGCCGGGGGAAAGTTCCACGAAGAAGTTCGGCTGGAAGGAATCCCAGCGAATTTTTCGCAGGCTTGCAATGGTCACGGTAATGGGCGTACCGCCGATATCGAAGGTCAGCCGGTCACCGACTTTCAATTTCAGCTGCTTGGCGAAATCTTCCTCGAGGGAAGCGAGCGGTTGCTTGGCCTCGCTGGCATTCCACCAGTAGCCGGCGCGGATAGTGTTGGCGGGAGGCAGGGATTCCGACCAACTCAGGTTGGCTTCCCGGTTGAGCAGGTGTTGCGCGCGCGGTTCGACGAAATGGATTTTGCTGACGGCCACGCCGTTGATGGCGGTGAGACGTGCGCGCACGACCGGATACAGCGTGGGCGCCGGCAAGCCGTGGCTGGTGAAGAACTTCTGGACGGTGCCGCGTTGATCCGGCTGAATGTTGATGATGAACTGATTGGGCGCATCCGCCGGCAGCGAAGTGCGCCAGCTGGACAACAGATCGCCGCGCACCAGGCCCAGCAGCAACAGCACCATCAGGCCAATGCCGAAAGCCACCATCTGGATCACCGCATCGCGGCGGTGACGGTTGAGGTTGGCGAGCCCGTAACGCCAACCGGCGCCGGCGCTGTGTCGCAGCGGCCGCAGCAGCATCAGCAGCGTCACGGCGCCGAGGGCAAGTACCGCCACGGTGATCACCAGACCCAGGAGAACGTACAGCGACAGCCTGAGTTCGCGTACCTGCCACCAGGTCAGGATTAGCGTGGCGAGCGCCGCTGCGCCGTAGATGACATAACCGCGCACCGGCGGCGGCAAGAGATCGCGGCGCAGCACACGCGCCGGCGGCGTGTCCCCCAGGCGCATCAGCGGCGGCAGGGCAAAGCCGATCAAGAGCATCAGGCCGATGCCGAAAGCGGACAGGGCGGGGATCACCGAGGCAGCGGGCAGTTCCGCCGGCAGCAGCCCCTTGAGCGCCGCCACCAGACC
>DAHVFI010000118.1 GCA_027317045.1 Gammaproteobacteria bacterium | reverse complement strand
ATCCAGATAGTCTATGGGTGTGTTCTCAACGATGGTGCAATCCCGCGCCGGGTCCAGGCGCGTGCTCACGGCCCAGATCACGTCTTTCCAGTCACGCACGTTCACGTCATCGTCGGTGACAATGATGAACTTGGTGTACATGAATTGCCGCAGGAAACTCCAGATGCCGAACATCACGCGCTTGGCGTGGCCCGGATACTGCTTCTTCATGCTCACGCAGGCGACGCGGTAGGAACAGCCTTCCGGCGGCAGGTAGAAATCCGTGATCTCCGGGAACTGCTTCTGCAGGATCGGCACGAACACTTCGTTGAGCGCCACCCCCAGCACCGCCGGTTCGTCCGGCGGGCGGCCGGTGTAGGTGCTGTGGTAAATCGGATCGTCGCGATGGCTGATGTGGGTGACGGTGAACACCGGAAATTTTTCCACTTCGTTGTAATAGCCGGTGTGATCGCCGAACGGGCCTTCATCCGCGGTTTCGCCGGGCTTTATGAAACCCTCCAGCACGATCTCGGCGCTGGCCGGCACCATCAAATCGCAGGTCACGCACTTCACCACTTCGGTGCGTGCGCCGCGCAGCAAGCCGGCGAATGCATATTCCGACAAGTTATCCGGCACCGGCGTCACCGCGCCGAGAATCGTGGCGGGATCGGCGCCCAACGCCACCGCCACCGGAAACGGCTCGCCCGGACGGCTTTGCTGCCAGTCGCGGAAATCCAGGGCGCCGCCGCGGTGCGCCAGCCAGCGCATGATGAGTTTGTTTCTGCCGATCAGCTGCTGGCGATAGATGCCGAGATTTTGGCGCTCCTGGTGCGGACCTTTGGTGACCGTGAGTCCCCAGGTGAGGAGCGGGCCCGCATCACCGGGCCAGCAGGTCTGGATCGGAAATTGATTCAGATCCACGTCGCCGCCGGCAAAACGGTTTTCCTGACAGGCTGCCTTGCGCACCTCCTTGGGCGGCATGCGGAATACCTGCTTGAAAACCCCGAGCTTCTCCCAGGCATCCTTCAGGTTTTTGGGCGGCTCCGGTTCCCGCAGCATGGCCAGCAATTGCCCGACCTCGCGCAAGGCGGCGACGGATTCCCGGCCCATCCCTAAGGCCACGCGCCGCGGTGTGCCGAAGAGATTGCCGAGCACCGGCATCGTATGGCCTTTGGGTTTCTCGAACAGCAGCGCCGGCCCGCCTTTCTTCAAGGTGCGGTCGCAAATCTCGGTGATCTCGAGATACGGATCCACGCTCGCACGGATGCGCTTCAGCTCGCCCTGTTTTTCCAGCTGCGAAAGGAAATCGCGCAGATCGTGATATTTCATGGAGCTAGCCGGGGTTCGGGGTGGACACTATATATGACATGCCATGGCCTGCGCCGCAAAGACCCCTGGCAAACAGCTGATCTTCGGTCAATACTTAGGGTTGCGTGCCGCCCGGGCGACACTCACGAAGACAAGTTTCATAAACAATTAACTCGGGGGATACCACCATGAATTACCTGCACTCACCCGCGATGTTCTTTTCCGGCTGGTTCCTGGGAGTCTGGGTCATCGCTCTCGTCGTCTTTATCCTTTACCTGATAACCTTGATGAACACCCTCAATGCCGTATCGCCGGCGAATCGCCGGATGACGCCGGGGCTGGTGTTTCTGCTGCTCATACCCTTGTTCAACCTGGTCTGGAACTTTCTGGTGGTGACAAAGATCCGGGATTCGCTGCAGGCGGAGTTTTCCGCACGCAATCTGTCGGGACAAGGTTTCGCATATGGCGTGGGGCTTGCCATGTGCATCCTGTACATCGTCGCCCTCCTGCCCGTGATAAATCTGTTGGCGGCGCCCGCGGCGCTGGTGTGCTGGATTATCTATTGGGTACAGATCGCCGGCTACAAGGGGCAATTGTCGAAAACCTGAGCGTGTTTGACGATGGTTTCCGGGAAGGCGCGGGCGGGAGAACCGCCCGCGCTTTTTCAGCCGTTGTAAGCTGACCTCTATATAATAATGACTAGCCCCAACGCCGAATAAACCATGGCCTTCTCCAATCCCCAGCCCGCCGCCATCCGTGCACTGCTAAAGAAAGTACATAGCATCGCGGTGGTGGGCCTGTCGCCCAACCCGGTCCGGCCGAGCCACGGCGTGGCCCGTGCCCTGCGGGGATTCGGCTACCAGATCATCCCCGTGCGCCCCGGTGTGGATGAAGTGCTGGGTGAGAAAGCCTATCCCGATCTCCGGCATCTGCCGGCGGCGGTGGATTTGGTGGACGTGTTCCGTGCATCGGAATACGTGGATGGAATCGTGGATGACTGCATCGCCATACAGGCGCCGGCCCTGTGGCTGCAAGAGGGCGTGGTCAACCCGGCGGCTGCGGAGCGCGCGCGCCAAGCGGGCATTTTTGTGGTTATGGACCGGTGTATATATAAGGACTACCGCGCGCTCATGTTGTGAGCACGCCTGGAGACAACAGTGATGATGACGCACGACTTGTTCTTGGGGATGGCCGCGGGGGTCGTTTTCTTTTACCTGCTGATCCTGTTCTTGGGGATCTGGCTGATCCCCGCCATTTTCTATCTCATCAGTATGCAAGGCGCACTTGAGGCGGTCTCGCCCAAAAACCGCAGCTTGACTCCGGGCCTGGTGTGGCTGTATCTGATCCCGCTGTTCAATCTGATATGGCAGTTCTTCATTATCGTGAATGTGTCCGCTTCGCTCAAACGCGAATACACGGAGCGCCAGGCGCAGAACGTGGGCGATTGCGGTTATGGACTGGGCATCGCCATGTGCATCGTGTCAGTGTGCGCTATCATTCCCATCCTCTGGTTTTTCATGTGGGTGGCGGCGTTGATCCTGTGGATCATCTACTGGGCCAAAATCGTGGAACTCAAGAACGGCCTGCTGGCGACGCGGCCGTGAGCAATGCATGAAAGTTGCATTCAGCAAAATGGAGGGTCTCGGCAACGACTTCATGGTGATTGACGCCATGCAGCGGCCGCTGCCGCTCGATACCGCCACTGTCCAGAAGCTTGCCGACCGCCGAACCGGCATCGGCTTCGACCAGTTGCTGGTCATCGGCAAACCCAAAAATCCGGCGCATGCCGCGGGTTTCCGCATCTACAACGCCGACGGCGGCGAGGTGGAGCAGTGCGGCAACGGCGCGCGCTGCGTGAGCCGCTTCCTGGTGGAGACCGGGCGGGTGACGGGCCGCAGCTTCACGCTCGAAACCCTGGGCGGCGATCTGCAGGCGGACGTGCGCGACATCGCCAGGGTGCGCGTCAACATGGGCGTGCCCACCTTCGAGCCGGCGCGCATCCCTTTCGAGGCCCGCGAGCGCGCCCTCACCTACGCGCTGGAAGTGGACGGTCGCACTTATGAGATCGGCGCCGTGTCCGTCGGCAATCCACACGCCATCCTGGATATGCCGGATGTGGACATCGCGCCGGTGGCTGAACTCGGCCCCAAAATCGAACACCATCCGCGCTTCCCCAAGCGCACCAATGTGAATTTCGCCCAGTGGCTGGATCGCACCCACGTACGCCTGCGCGTCTTCGAACGCGGCACCGGTGAAACGCTGGCCTGCGGTACCGGCGCCTGCGCCACCATGGTGTGGGGCCGGCTTGCGGGCTGGCTGGACGAGAGCGTGGAAGTGGCCCAGCGCGGCGGCCATCTCATGATAAGCTGGCAGGGAGAGGGTGAATGCATGTGGATGAGCGGCCCGGCCAACCGGGTGTATGACGGAACTATCAACCTATGAGCATCGAGCATAAAACCGGCTTGCGGGACCTGGGTGACATCGAGCTGACGGTCACGGATTACCTCATCACCCATCCGGATTTTTTCGACAACCACACCGAGGTACTCACCAAGCTCAAGGTGCCGCATCCCAGCGGCCAGGCGGTGTCGCTCATCGAACGCCAGGTGGAGGTGCTGCGTCAGCAACATCGTCAGATGGAACGCAAGCTGGTGGATCTGATCGAGGTGGCGCGCGCCAACGACGCACTGATCGAACGCATCCATCGTCTGGCGGTGGCGCTGCTGGACGGCGACACGCTGGCGGAGCGCCTGTATTCGGCGCAGGAAGAGTTGCGCAACCGCTTCGGCGCCGACGAGGTCAGCCTGTTTCTGATCCACGATCACGCCGCGAATCTGGATGCCGGACCGGCGCGCTGGCTGAAGCGCGATGATCCGGGTCTGGAACAGTTCCGCGA
>DAHVFI010000037.1 GCA_027317045.1 Gammaproteobacteria bacterium | reverse complement strand
CACTTTGACCGTGCCTATGAACTGGAAACGGAACTGTCACTCCGCGGTCGGCAGCATGAACTTGCCTTGGTGCAGGACATTGTGCCGGAGCATGTGACCTGTGTGTACATCCGGCAGGCGGAGGCCCTGGGTCTTGGTCATGCCGTATTATGCGCTGAACCGGTAGTGGGAAATGAACCGTTTTACGTGATACTGGCCGATGATTTGATTGCAAGCACCGGCCGCTCACCGCTGTTACAGATGAAAGATGTATACGAACGTTACGGCAATAGCGTAATCGGCGTCGAACGGGTGGCGCGTGATGAGACCGACCGCTACGGAATTATTACCCCGGAACCGGCCGGCGAGCGTCTGTATGGAATCAAACATATCGTGGAAAAACCCAAGCCTGCCGAGGCGCCTTCCACGTTGGGTGTAGTGGGCCGTTATTTGCTCACGCCCGGCATTTTTGAATCGCTGCATAGCACTAGCAAGGGCGCTGGCGGTGAAATCCAGCTCACCGACGCCATTCAGGCGCTGCTAACCCAGGAAAAGGTCTATGCCTGTGAATATGCGGGAGTGCGCTATGACTGTGGCAGCAAGCTGGGGTATCTGAAAGCCACCGTGGAATGCGGGTTGAAGCATACCGAGCTTGGCGATGATTTCCGTGATTACCTTGAACGGATTGGCGGCGATCTGCGTGACGGGCGACGCTAAACATATGACTCGGAATCGAAGGCGGCCGCCGATGGTGCAACTAAAGCCGCACATCTCGTGAGTCTGGCGTTGATTCTCATCGGGATTACAGGTCTCAAATTGGTCGCGGAATGAGATGAAGCGCGTGCGGCATTATTCACACTATCAGAAGCATGCAGAGCAAACGAGCTTCGAAAGGCATGAACCATGAACTACAAGGGTATCATCCTGGCAGGCGGGTCCGGTACGCGTCTTTATCCCATCACGCGCGTCATCAGCAAACAACTTTTGCCGGTATACGACAAACCGATGATCTATTACCCCCTGTCCGTGCTCATGCTGGCGGGCATCCGGGAAATCCTGGTTATTACAACGCCACAGGATTTGCCGCGTTTCCGGGATTTACTGGGTGACGGCAGTCAATGGGGTATGGCCTTCAACTACGCGGCCCAACCGAGGCCGGAAGGATTGGCCCAAGCCTTCATCATTGGTGAGCAGCATATCGCCCGGGATCCTGTGGTGCTGGTATTGGGAGATAACATCTTTTACGGGCAGGGGATGTCGGCGCAGTTGCAGCATGCCACCAACCGCCATCAAGGTGCGACTATCTTTGCGTATTACGTTAAAGATCCTGAACGCTATGGCGTTATCTACTTTGATGGTTCTGGAAATGCCGTGGACATTGAAGAGAAACCCAGCAACCCGAAATCACATTACGCTATCACCGGTTTGTATTTTTACGATAATCAGGTGGTCAATATCGCAAAAAGCATACGCCCTTCCATACGCGGTGAACTTGAGATCACCGATGTCAACCGTGCATACCTGCAACGCAACCAACTGCATGTAGAGGTTCTAGGCCGGGGTACCGCGTGGCTAGATACGGGAACCCATGAATCGCTTATGCAGGCGGCGAATTTCGTTGAAACCATCGAAAACCGTCAGGGCCTCAAGATTGCCTGTCCTGAAGAAATCGCCTACCTCAAAAAATTCATTGATGCCGAGCAGGTGCAAAGGTTGGCCGAACCGCTGCGCAAGTCGGCTTACGGCGAATACCTTCTGCAACTTGTCAACAATAGGAATCCGGAATGAAATTCCTGCCCACCCCGCTTCCTGATGTCATATTGATTGAACCCCAGGTTTTTGGGGACCAGCGCGGATTCTTCATGGAGACTTGGGAGACGCGCAAATTCGCAGAGGCGGGACTTATATTGGAATTTGTGCAGGAAAACCACAGTCACACGCGGCAGGGAACATTGCGCGGCTTGCATTACCAGATAAGGCAGCCCCAGGGAAAACTGGTGCGCGTGGTCGCGGGAGAAGTTTTCGACGTCGTGGTGGATCTGCGCCGCAGTTCAGTCAGTTTCGGCAAATGGCTGGGTACAACGTTGTCGAACGAGAATCGGCGGCAATTGTGGGTACCGCCGGGATTTGCGCATGGCTTTTATGTGACCAGCAATACAGCTGAGTTTGTGTATAAATGCACGGACTTCTACGCGCCAGCGCATGAGCGCACAGTGGCTTGGAATGACCCGGATATCGGTATCCATTGGCCGTTGCTGGCGGGGGAAGCTCCATTGCTAAGTGACAAGGACCGGGTTGGTTTGCCCTTGCGTGATGCGGAAACTTATCCATGAAGGTGTTGATTACCGGAGCGGCCGGACAACTGGGTCGTTCCCTGATAAAAACTGCGCCCCAGGAATACGTCCTAAATAATCGCGACAAGGACATGAATATCACCGATTCTGTGAGTGTCGCGGAAAGCCTGCATGCACTGACACCTGACTTGGTCATCAATGCAGCTGCTTACACAGCAGTGGACCGGGCCGAATCCGAGCCTGATGAAGCGTTTGCTGTCAATGCGCGCGGGGCAGAACTCTTGGCCAGAAGCTGCCGTGAGCAGGGCGCACGACTCATTCATATTTCGACTGATTTTGTTTTCGATGGTGCGAAATCACGCCCCTACGTTGTGACAGATCAACGTAATCCCCTGGGAGTCTACGGTGCCAGCAAGTCCGACGGCGAGGATCGGGTGCAAAGCATACTGGGAGAGGCAGCGATTATTATCCGCACGGGGTGGCTATATGCTGCCGAGGGACATAATTTTGTCAAAACCATGTTACGTTTAATGCAAGAGAAAAATGAACTGGCGGTGATTGCCGACCAGGTTGGCACACCGACCTGGGCTGTGTCACTGGCGCAGTTAATATGGAGGGTGGCCTCACTAGCTCAGCTGCGCGGAATTTTACACTGGAGTGATGCAGGCGTGGCGAGTTGGTATGATTTCGCCGTGGCGATCGAGGAAGAAGCCCTGGCTCTGGGACTTCTCGCTCGTGCTACTCCGATCATGCCGGTCTCCAGCGAAGCATATCCCTTGCCGGCACGACGACCCGCATATAGCGTGCTAGATAAGCAAGCAACCATCAAAACTACCGGTTTTATGCCCGTTCATTGGCGCGCGAACCTGCGACTGATGCTGAAGGAGCTCGCGCATGCGTAGTATGCTGATAACGGGCGGTGCCGGTTTCATTGGCGCAAACTTCGTGCATTATTGGCTAGCGCATCATCCGCAAGATCGTGTCGTGGTACTGGATGCGCTCACTTATGCCGGCAATCACGCCAGCCTGAGATCACTGGAGGTGCGCGACACATTTCGTTTTGTGCACGGCAACATACGAGACCAGCAGCTGGTGGAGCGATTGTTACGCGAAGAACGTCTCGACACCATTGTCCACTTCGCCGCCGAATCGCATGTGGACCGTTCGATTCTAGGTCCCGATGCCTTTATTGAAACCAATATCCTGGGTACTCACGCGCTCCTCAAGGCCGCACGTCAAGTGTGGTTGGAGGCCGGCGGTAGCATGCCCCATCACCGCTTTCATCACGTGTCTACCGATGAAGTTTACGGGAGCCTCGGAATTGGGGGACAGTCGTTCACTGAAATAACACCATACTCACCCAATTCGCCGTATGCAGCGAGCAAAGCCGCTTCCGATCATCTGGTCAGGGCCTACCGGCAAACCTATGGCCTCAATACCACTCTCAGCAACTGCTCCAACAACTACGGCCCTTATCAGTTCCCCGAAAAGCTGATACCACTGTGTATCATCAATCTGTTGAAACAGGAGCCTCTGCCAATATACGGAGACGGGAAGAATATCCGTGACTGGCTGCATGTGGCAGATCATTGTCGTGGCATAGAATTGATTCTGGAAAACGGAAAACCTGGGTGTAGCTACAATATCGGCGGCAACAACGAGCGTACAAACCTGCAGGTGGTTAGCGCACTCTGCGCCATTATGGATGAGTTAAATCCTGAATTTGCACCTCATCAACGTCTGGTCAAGTTCGTGACTGATCGTCCAGGGCATGATCGACGCTATGCCATTAACTCCAGAAAGATTACCTCTGAACTCGGCTACCGACCTACGCACGAATTTATGATCGGGCTACGCGAAACCATCGAGTGGTACATCAACAATAAAAGCTGGTGGCAACCCATTTTGAGTGGCGAATACAAAGATTGGATGAAGCTGCAATACGGCGAAGGATAATCACATACCAGGGACTTGGATTATCTTGCCATTTAAGAAATTCCTAATGCCTCGCGACTCGTTTGCTTATACCTCAAACTTTCCTTCTCTGGCGCGCCTGCTAACACAAATCCGGCAAGTCGATAAGGCGCTTTACCCATCAGTGCGCGCCGCAGTACTTTTAAGGCAGTAGCGAATCGGAAGATTAATGTATATAGCGCTCCATGATGCTGACGCAGATAGCGTAAAAAACTGATGTAATATTCACGTTGCAGTGCCGAACGCAAGCCGGGATCAGCTGAGCTGGCGCCGCCAATATGCATGATTTTTGCCTGCGGAACATGGTAAGTTTTCCAACCTGCTTTCCTCACGCGCATGGCAAAATCTTCTTCCTCACAATACAGAAAATAGCCGGTATCCAGCCCATGCAGCTCCCTGAACACCCTGCCGCGGATAAACATGGCGGCTCCCGTTACCACATCAACAGGTAGCGGCTGCGTATACAACTTGCGCCGATCGGGGTAACGCTCGGGATGCAATAGACGCATAAGGCTGCTGCCGAACAGCGTTAAGGCCAGCGATGGGAAATAATTGAAACTGGAGCGGGGACGGCCATTGGCGTCGGACATGCTTCCGCTGCAAAGTGCAACGCCTGTATGGGTTTCCATGAATACGCACAGCGCAGATAAAGCGTCATGCTGCAGCTCGCAGTCATTATTCAATAAAAAATAATAATCAGCCTCCATGCTTAAGGCCCCGAGCATCATACCACCCGAAAAACCGAGATTTATGTCGGAATAAATCAGCTTTACTTTGTTGGCGGATAGCGTTGCCAGTTTTTGCCTGTCGACTGGAGCGGAATTGTTATCCACGACAATCAGGGTAAGCTGAAAAAATTCGGGGGTTTGTCTGTATAGGGATTCTATGCAGTGCAGCGTGTGACCTGAAGAATTGTAGTTCAGCACAACGATAGCGATACTTGGTTTTTGCGCCATAAGAAGAACTTCTTAACCTATCAGGATTTGGCGATACGCCACCGCCCTGTAAAAATCCATTCTGGAAATAGGGCCAGGAGCCTAACGCAGCGCACATCAGCGAGGCCTTGATACATGAAGATAATGGCTCCCCGGGCCGGACTCGAACCAGCGACCAACGGATTAACAGTCCGTCGCTCTACCAACTGAGCTACCGGGGAACGGCTTGGAAGGGCGCATATGGTAATGAAGGGCTCCCGGAGGGTCAACCGAAAACCGCGTTTAACCGGATTATTTGCCTAGAAAAGTACCCAGTCGCGTCATGGCGGTTTGCAGGTTTTCCATGCTGGTGGCGAAGGACAGCCGCAGATGACCCGGAGCGCCAAAGGACGAACCGGCCACCACTGCGATGCCCGCGTCCACCAACAAGCGCTCACTCAAAGCATTATCGTCCTTGAGTTCGCGGCGCGCGATCACCTGGGAGAAATCCGGGAACGAGTAGAAGGTGCCATCCGCAGGCAGCACGCGCACGCCAGGCATGCTCTTGAGAGCGTCATATACGAACTGATGGCGCTGCTGGTAAGCCCGGCACATGGCCTGTACGCACTGCTGATCGCCGGTGAGCGCGGCTTCAGCTGCTGCCTGTGAGATGGACGCAGGATTTGAAGTGCTCTGGGACTGTACGTTGGTCATGGCCTTGATGAGATCGGCGGGACCACCCGCAAAGCCAATGCGCCAGCCGGTCATGGCGTAGGTTTTAGAAACGCCGTTTAACACCACGGTGCGGTCGTAGAGTTCAGGACAGGCCATGAGTATGTTGCAGAATGGCCCATCCTGCCATTGAAAATGCTCGTACATATCATCGGTGGCGATGATTACTCGCGGATGGCTCTGCAACACTTCGGCGAAAGTGCTGAGTTCCGCACGGCTATAAGCCATGCCGGTGGGATTTGAAGGGCTGTTGATGACCAAAAGCCGCGTGCGGGGTGTGATAGCCTGATCGAGTTGTGCCGGTGTCAGTTTGTAACGTTGTTCCGGGCCGGCATACACCATTACCGGTGTGGCGCCGGTGATCTGCACGATTTCCGGATAGGACACCCAATACGGAGCGGGGACGATAGCCTCGTCGCCCGGGTTGAGTAGCGCTTGGCAGAGGTTGAAAAAAACCTGTTTGCCCCCACAAGACACCAGAATCTGATTGGCTTGGTAATCTAGGCCGTTATCGCGATGGAATTTCCCGATGACCGCGCGCTTCAAGGATGGCGTTCCGTCCACGGCGGTATATTTGGTCTGGCCGGCGCGGATGGCGCGTATCGCTGCTTCTTTTATGTGCTCCGGCGTATCAAAATCCGGTTCACCCGCCCCTAGACCGATGATGTCCTGGCCTTGTGCCTTGAGTGCAGCGGCACGGGCGGTGACAGCCAGGGTGGGCGAGGGTTGCAGGCGCTGAACGCGCTCCGAAAGTACGGTGGACACCGAAAACTCCATCCCGGGAAGCGGGGACGGTACCATAATAAGGAAAGCATAATGGAATTACCAATGAGCGGCGCATTCAAATTGACGGCTGATTATCGCCCCGCCGGCGATCAACCGGAAGCCATCGCTGCGCTCATTGACGGACTGTACAGCGGTTTGGCACGGCAAACATTGTTGGGCGTCACCGGTTCCGGAAAAACCTTTACCATCGCGAACGTAATCCAGCACCTGCAAAGACCGACGCTGGTAATGGCACCCAACAAAACCCTGGCAGCCCAGCTTTACGGCGAATTCAAGAGTTACTTTCCGGAAAATGCCGTGGAGTATTTCGTCTCATATTATGACTACTACCAGCCCGAAGCCTATGTGCCATCCTCGGATACTTATATAGAGAAGGACGCCTCAATCAACGATCACATCGAACAGATGCGCTTGTCTGCCACCAAGGCGCTGCTGGAGAGACCGGACACCATAATTGTGGCAACAGTTTCGGCCATCTATGGATTGGGCGATCCGCAGGCCTACCTCAGCATGGTGCTGCACCTGTCACGCGGTGACCGGGTGGATCAGCGGCATATTCTCAGACGCCTGGCGGAAATGCAGTACACCCGCAATGAATTGGATCTCACGCCAGGAACGTACCGTGTGCGTGGCGAAACGATCGATATCTTTCCGGCGGAATCCGATGGCGAAGCGTTACGGCTGGAATTGTTCGACGATGAGGTAACGGCGTTAAATCTGTTCGATCCGCTTACCGGCGCCGTTTCGAGGTGCGTACCGCGATTCACGGTTTTCCCCGGCAGTCATTACGTCACACCGCGCGCAACGCTATTGGAAGCAGTGGACAAAATCAAGATCGAATTGAAAGCGCGGCTCGCAGAATTGAGGAGGGCCAATAAACTCGTGGAAGCGCAGCGGCTCGAACAACGTACGCTGTTCGACATCGAGATGATAGCGGAGGTTGGATATTGCAGTGGCATCGAAAATTATTCCCGGCATTTGTCAGGCCGTAAAGCCGGTGAGCCGCCACCCACACTGTTCGATTATCTGCCATCGAATGCCATGTTGGTGGTGGACGAAAGCCACGCGACCATTCCGCAGCTCGGAGGCATGTACAAAGGTGATCGTTCCCGTAAAGAAACCTTGGTGGAATATGGTTTTCGCCTGCCATCGGCGCTGGATAATCGCCCGCTCAAGTTTGAGGAGTGGGAAACACGGGCGCCGCAAGTGATGTTTGTATCCGCCACACCGGGACCCTATGAGAAACGCCTGTCCGACAGGACCGTGGAGCAAGTGGTACGTCCGACCGGTTTGGTGGATCCAAGTGTGGAAGTGCGCCCCGCCCGCACCCAAGTGGATGACCTGCTCTCGGAGGTATGCTTGTGTTCGGCGCGCAATGAGCGCGTGCTCGTAACCACCCTGACTAAACGCATGGCGGAGGATCTGACGGAATACCTTGCCGAGCATGACGTGCGTGTGCGTTATCTGCATTCCGATATTGAGACCGTAGAGCGCACCGAGATCATCCGCGATTTGCGGCTGGGCGAGTTCGACGTGTTGGTGGGCATCAATCTGCTGCGTGAGGGGCTGGATTTACCGGAAGTATCGCTGGTGGCGATTCTGGACGCGGATAAAGAAGGCTTTCTGAGATCTGAAGGCTCCCTCATCCAGACCATCGGCCGGGCTGCGCGCCACGTCAACGGCCGCGCCATCCTGTATGCGGAGCGGGTTACCGGTTCCATGGAACGGGCTATGGGCGAAACCAATCGCCGTCGCGCCAGGCAAGTCACCTACAACTTGGAACATGACATCACCCCCAGAGGCATCCTCAAGGCGGTGGCGGATGTCATGGAAGGAGCCCGTTCAAGCGCCGCCAGTGGTGCGCATATTACCTACCTTAAAGCGGCGGAGGACCGTGCCAAGTATGAAGCCATGTCCCCGCAGAAGCGGCTCCAGCACATCAAGCAGCTGGAACAACAAATGCACAAGCATGCCCGCGATCTGGAATTTGAACGGGCCGCGCAACTACGTGATGAAATCCGCCGCATCCAGGCTGTGGACCTGGGACTTCCGGATGTCAAGATCGGCTGAAACCTTGCCCGCTCCAGTTGCTTCGGGTATCGTTCGCGGTTACCTAGGCGCGTAGCTCAGCTGGTTAGAGCACCACCTTGACATGGTGGGGGTCGTTGGTTCGAGTCCAATCGCGCC
The DNA here is from genome assembly GCA_027317045.1 of Gammaproteobacteria bacterium. Lineage (GTDB taxonomy): Bacteria > Pseudomonadota > Gammaproteobacteria > Natronospirales > REEB76 > REEB76. The sequence goes on along the minus strand of DAHVFI010000037.1, from coordinate 5,079 downwards.
TACCACTTTCAGGATACATGCGACCCTTGGTATCGGCCGCCACTGTGAGACATGATGATGCCTAGAATCACGCTTCCCGACGGTTCCCAGAAGAAGTTTGATCACCCGTTGACCGTGGCTGAAGTGGCCGCCAGCATCGGTCCAGGTCTGGCGAAAGCCGCACTCGCCGGCAAGCTGGACGACAAACTGGTAGATGTCTCGTACCCCATCACGCAAGATGCCAAGCTCAGCATCATTACTGAGCGTGATGCGGACGGGTTGCAGGTTATCCGTCATTCCACCGCCCACTTGCTGGCCCAGGCGGTAAAGCAGTTATTTCCCGAGGCTCAGGTTACCATCGGTCCGGTAATCGAAGACGGTTTCTATTATGACTTCGCCTACAAGCGGCCATTTACCCAGGCAGACTTGGCGGCCATTGAAAAGCGCATGGAAGAGCTGACGACCCTGGATCAGCCGGTGAACCGCACTGTCATGCCCCGTGATGAGGCCGTGAAGTTTTTTCGGAACATGGGCGAGAAGTACAAAGCGGAAATCATTGCAAGCATTCCCGCCGATCAGGAAATCTCTCTTTATCGCCAGGGTGATTTCATCGATCTTTGTCGTGGACCCCACGTGCCCTCTACCGGCAAGCTCAAGGCATTTCATCTCACCAAAGTGGCCGGCGCTTATTGGCGGGGCGACTCCAGGAACGAAATGCTGCAACGCATTTATGGTACCGCCTGGACAGATAAGAAGTCCTTGCAGGCGTATCTGACGCGCATCGAAGAGGCAGAGAAACGCGATCACCGGCGCCTTGGCCGCGAGCTGGACCTGTTTCACATGCAGGAAGAGGCGCCCGGCTTGGTGTTTTGGCACGCCAAGGGCTGGACCATCTGGCAAGTGGTAGAGCAGTACTTGCGCCGTGTCTATCGCACCAACGACTACCACGAAATTCGCTGCCCGCAGATTCTCGACAAGAGCTTGTGGGAGAAGACCGGCCACTGGCAAAACTATCGGGAGAGCATGTTCACGACCGCGTCGGAGAATCGTGACTACGCGATCAAGCCCATGAATTGCCCGGGCCATGTGCTGACGTATAACCACGGCCTGCACAGCTACCGTGAGTTGCCGATTCGTTACGGGGAGTTCGGCTCCTGCACCCGCAACGAGCCATCCGGCGCCTTGCACGGCCTGATGCGGGTGCGCGGCTTCGTACAGGACGACGGCCACATTTTCTGCACTGAAGATCAGATTGGGGGCGAGGTAGTGGCTTTCCACCGCCAGGCGATGCAGGTTTATGGCGATTTCGGGTTCAGCGACATCCGTTTGAAAATCGCTCTGCGCCCGAGTCCGGACAAACGCCTTGGCTCAGACGAGGTCTGGGACAAGGCCGAGGCCGCCTTGCGCGGGGCTCTGCGTGTTTGCGGGGTAGAATGGCAGGAATTGCCGGGTGAGGGTGCTTTTTACGGTCCCAAAATCGAGTATCACATGCAGGATGCCATCGGCCGTACCTGGCAGGTCGGTACCATGCAGGTGGACTTTTCGATGCCCGGGCGCCTGGGGGCCGAGTACGTCGGAGAAGATGGAGCCAAGTACGTGCCGGTGATGTTGCACCGGGCCATCGTGGGCTCCATGGAGCGCTTCCTCGGAATTCTGATTGAACATCATGCCGGCCGGTTCCCCGCCTGGCTGGCGCCGTTGCAGGCGGTGGTGCTCACTATTACTGATCGGCAGGCGGAGTTTGCACATCAAACGGCCGAAACCCTGAAAAATCAGGGGCTTCGGGCCGATTCGGACTTGAGAAACGAGAAGATCGGCTTTAAAATCCGCGAACATACGCTCCAGCGCGTACCCTACCTCTTGGTAGTGGGCGACCGGGAGCAGGAAACAGGTTCCGTGGCGGTGCGTACCCGGGACGGCAAGGATCTGGGAAACCTCAGCATCGAGGTCTTCGCCCAGCGACTCGTCGCCGAAGTCAACAACCGCGGAGTGTCAGCCTGAACGCCGCCAGTATGGATTTACGCCCAGGCGGGTTCAGGTTTATTTTTGGAGGATCATCTAATCAGTTCTGAAAAGCGCGCCCGGCGCAACGGGGAGATCACGGCGCCCAAGGTTCGGGTCATCGGCCCGAGCGACCAGCAGATCGGCATCATGAATACACGCGAAGCCATTCAGTACGCCCAGGAGGCGGGGGTGGATCTCGTGGAAGTGTCACCAACGGCAGAGCCGCCGGTATGCCGGGTGATGGATTACGGCAAGTATCTATTTGAGCAGAACAAGAAACTGCAAACCGCACGCAAGAAGCAAAAACAGATCCAGGTCAAGGAAGTGAAATTTCGCCCAACCACGGATGAGGGCGACTATAAGATAAAACTTCGCAATCTGATACGCTTCCTGTCAGAAGGCGATAAGGCCAAGGTGACGGTACGTTTCCGCGGTCGTGAAATGCTCCACCAGGAACTGGGTACCGGGCTCATCGAGCGCATCAAGGGCGATCTCAATGAGCAGGCGCAGGTGGAACAGTATCCCAGACTCGAAGGCCGACAGCTCGTAATGGTGTTGTCACCAAAGAGAAAATAAGTCCCAAGAAGGGCTTAAATAAAAAGTGGAACAGTCCGCTGTTCCATCGCTTGGCAACTCACAGAACGCCGCATAAGCGGGGCCAAGCCTTATGAAAACGCAACCAAGGAGTTACGGCAATGCCGAAGTTGAAAACCAAGCGTGCCGCGGCCAAGCGCTTTCGCGCCACCGCCAGCGGTAAGTATAAGCGTGGCAATTCATATAAGCGCCATATCCTCACCAAGAAAAGTTCCAAACGCAAGCGTCAGCTTCGCGGCGGTGATATGGTGGTCGCTCAAGACCACGACCGCGTGAAGCAGATGCTGCCATGGTCGTAAGGGGAGGATAAAAACATGGCACGCGTTAAACGTTCCGTTACCAGCCGCGCCAAGCACAAGAAAACGCTTGGCAAGGCCAAGGGCTACTATAATGCCCGCCGCAAGACCATCAAGGCCGCCAAACAGGCGGTGATGAAAGCGGGACAATATGCTTTCCGCGACCGTCGCGACCGCAAGCGCCAGTTCCGCGCCCTCTGGGTGGCGCGTATCAATGCTGCGGCGCGTTTGAACGGCTTGTCCTATAGCCGTTTCATGAACGGACTTAAACAGGCGCAGATCGAGCTTGATCGCAAGGTGCTTGCCGATATCGCCGTATTTGACAAGGCCGCCTTCTCCGCACTCGTCGAAAAAGCCAAAGCCAGTCTGCTCTAATTATAGGTACGGGCATGGGCCCACCACACAGACGGTGAGCGGGTGAGGGGAAAGGCAAAACTGCCTTTCCCCTCTTTATTTTGAGTGACAGTGTGCATGGGAGCCAGAGTGAAACACCCGGATACACTCATTGAGGAAGCCGCGGCCGGCATGGCTGCCAGCGATACACTGGCGGCGCTTGCAGAACTGCGGGCCCACTATCTCGGCAAAAAGGGTCTCGTCACCGCACAGCTAAAATCTCTTGGCAGCCTGCCGGCCGATGAACGGCGTAAAGCCGGGCAGCAGATCAATCGTGTCAAAAGCGAAATCAGTGCGGCCTTTGATGTGCGTCAGACGATACTGGAACAAGCTGCACTCAATGCTCAGTTAGCCGGCAAAGCCGTGGATGTGAGCTTGCCCGGCCGTGGCCAACAGCCCGGCAGCATTCACCCGATTACCCGGAGCCTCGAACGCATCGAGAGTATCTTCCACGCCGCCGGCTTCAAAGTGGCCGAGGGCCCGGAAGTCGAAGACGATTTTCATAATTTTGAGGCGCTTAACTTTACGCCGGATCATCCGGCGCGAGCCATGCTCGACACCTTCTACCTCAAGAACGGAAAACTGCTGCGCACCCATACCTCGCCGGTACAAGTGCGCGTCATGCAGGGATGCAAACCGCCGTTACGCATCATCGCGCCGGGGCGCGTGTACCGCTGTGATTCCGACCTCACCCATACCCCGATGTTTCATCAGGTAGAAGGCCTGTTGATAGACGAAAACGTGAGCATGGCCCACCTGAAAGGCATACTTGCGGATTTTATCCGGGCTTTTTTTGAAGCGCCCCTCAAGATACGCTTCCGGCCATCGTATTTCCCATTTACTGAACCTTCAGCGGAAATGGACGTGGAATGCGTCATCTGCCGCGGCAGCGGTTGTCGCGTGTGCGGCAGCACCGGTTGGCTGGAAGTGCTGGGCTGTGGAATGGTACATCCGCAAGTATTCGCGCACCTCGGCATCGACAGTGAACGATGGACCGGTTATGCGTTCGGTATGGGTGTGGAACGGCTCACCATGCTGCGCTATGGGGTCAATGATCTGCGTTTGTTTTTCGAAAATGATTTGCGCTTTCTCGCGCAATTCCGCTAAGCATCCGGCGTACCTATGAAAATCAGCGAACACTGGCTACGTGAGTGGGTGAATCCCAAGCTGGACGTGCAGCATCTTGCTGATCAACTCACACTTGCGGGTTTGGAAGTCGAATCCATCAGTCCCTGCCTGCCAAACTTCAACCATGTGGTGGTGGGTGAGGTGCTGGAGATGATTCCGCACCCTAATGCGGACAAACTCAAAGTCTGTGTCGTAAACAGCGGCAAGCAGAAACTCCAGGTTGTTTGCGGTGCGCCCAATGTGCGGGTCGGCATGCGTGCGCCGCTGGCGTTGCCTGGAGCAGCGCTACCGAACGGCCTCAAGGTAAAAGCCGTCACACTGCGTGGTGTGGAATCCCAGGGCATGTTGTGTTCCGCGAAAGAACTGGACCTAGCCGAAGATTCTTCAGGCCTCATGGCGCTGCCAACTGACGCGTCGGTAGGCAAATCCATGGCCGAGTATCTGAACCTACCGGATGCAGTTCTGGATATCAAATTAACGCCCAATCGCGGCGATTGCCTGAGTGTGGCTGGGCTTGCACGGGAAGTGGCCGCCATCAATCGCCTGCACGTGAAGGTGCCGCGCATTGCTGCCATCAGGCCACGCTGTGCGGATCGGCTGCCAGTCGCGCTCAAAGCAAGCGCCGGCTGTCCATTATACTCGGGGCGGATAATTCAAGGCCTGCGAACAAGCGTCACCAGTCCGT